>NZ_VPBO01000063.1:0-1274 GCF_013418655.1 Acinetobacter sp. YH12128
TGATGTGTGCTTAAAAAACAGGAGGGTTTAACTTGGTAAACTATACATACTCATTAGGAGTTTACCATGAGCAAGAAACAGAAGACTTACACCGCAGAATTTAAAGCTGAAGCCATAAAAGCCATTGAAGAGAACCAAGGTAATGTATCGGAATCCGCTAGACAACTTGGCATTTCAATGCAAACCCTTTCGAACTGGAATAACAAAGCAAAGGCTGGAACTTTAGCAGGCACAAAACAGTATTCGCCCGATCTAAACGCCTTACTCGAAGAAAATAAGAAGCTTAAACAACAGCTCAAAACAGCTGAAATGGAACGTGAATTTTTAAAAAAGGCAGCAGCGTACTTTGCCAAAGAAAGTCAGTGAGGTACGCCTATATGAAATCGCAAAGCCACTTATTTCCGATTATTTTAATGGCTCGATTACTTCGTGTATCCGTTTCTCGCTTTTATGATTGGCTAAAGCGAGGCATGAGTAAAAGATCAATTCAGCGAAATCAGCAGACAATTTTGGTCAAAATAGCCCATGAAGAAACCAAACAAAGCTATGGCTATGTTCGATTAACCAAGCATTTACAAGCGCAAGGTATCAAAATAAGTACGTATGCTGTGCGCCAAATAAAAAAATCAAATCAGTTGTATTGTAAGCGCCATAAGCGTTTCAAAAGAACCACGAACAGTGATCACAACCGTTCTATTTATGACAATTTACTCAAGCAACAGTTTTCAATGACGAAGCCTAATCTTGCGTGGTCGAGTGACATTACCTACATTTGGACGGCTGAGGGCTGGTTGTACTTGGCAGCTGTCAAAGATCTTTACACGAAACAGGTTGTTGGCTATAGCTTAAATGAGCGCATGACAGCCAAGCTTGTTTGTGATGCATTGAATATGGCTATTCGCAATCAGAAACCTGCTAAAGATCTCATTGTACATTCAGATAGAGGCAGCCAATATTGCAGTAATGAATATCGAAACTTACTTGAGAAATTTGATTTTCAGGGTTCAATGAGCAAAAAAGGCGACTGCTTTGATAATGCACCGATAGAGAGTTTCTGGGGCATACTCAAAAATGAACTAGTCCATCATCGCAACTACAAAACAAGGGAAGAAGCCAAAGCGGATATTACAAAATATATAGAGTTATTTTATAATCAGCGAAGAATTCAAAAAGGCTTGGATTTTAAGACACCAAATCAAATGGCAGAAGACTTTTATCGGTTAGCTGCCTAGAATCTCCCAAGTGAAAGTCTCCTGCTAATTCAGCACACATCA
>NZ_VPBO01000064.1:0-1264 GCF_013418655.1 Acinetobacter sp. YH12128
ATACCAACGAACAGCCCAAAGAATGATTTCACCTTGAAAGTGCCGACCGTGGAAGGGATTCATCTGCTGTATCTCGAAATAAATAAGATATTTAGCTTATCATGTCAGCCTATTTGCAACAGTGCCCTTTTGCGCAATTTGAACGTGAAATCATTCTGGAAAGGCAAAAGGAAGGAATTAAACTCGCCTCTGTTCAAGGGAAGTACAAAGGCCGGGTACATAAATTGAAGCCTGATAAAGCTGAAGCTTTGCGACAAGCATGGAAGGAAGGGCAGTATCCTTCAAAAATGGCATTAGGCCAGGCATTTGGAATTAGCCGCCAAGCGGTATACCGCTATTTAAAAGCCGGAGAGGAACTCAGTTGAAATTGGCGACTATAATTATTTATCTTATGAAAACTGTGGAACACTGACCCGGTACGGTTCAAGTAAAAATAATTATATTGCTGAGGAGGTTCTTATTGAAAGAGCTGAGAAGTTGGTAAAAACTATTGAAGAAATAGCTAAAAATCAGCCTGTAAAATACGGGCTGATTTATTGTTATAACTTTTAAAGATTAAGTTTAAAATAATATTAGCTAGGTGTTGGAATATTAGTAGTTATAACGGGTTTCTTGATAAAGATCTTCAGAAATTGGAAGTTGGGCTACCTTTTTAAAACGTCCTGACTCTAATACATAATAATATGCCATATAGCCGAGAGAATCGTAGTCATTTGTGTAGAGCTCTTCTGTTGTTATGATTACCTTGCTATTTGCTCTAATGCTGACAATATTTTCACCGCCTTCACCACCAAATGGTGTATCAAGAATGGCACCTGTTCTTTTATTGATAAAAGTATATACACGACAACTCGTACCACATCCCCATACACTCAGAACATATTCGCCAGCAAAGTTAATATCTTCTTTAGAAGAGTTAGTTAGACGTGTTTTGTAATTTTTATGATATGGCGTTGTTAATTTTGGTGCAGAAGTGGGACCTGTATAAATTCGAGCGGGATAGTCTGAGAATTTAGGGATTTCTACGATTTGAGCAAAGCTTGTATTAATTATAAAAGTAAGAAACAAAAAAATTATAAAACGATTCATTTTAAAGACTTGTATTGGGAAAGTAGTTGCGTGAAATGTACCATATTTGGCACTGTTGCAAATAGAGATTTGAGTCGATGATGTTCCCTTTAAAAAGTGCTTAGAGACCGAAAACCCTGTTGATTAGACACACTTCACCCTGAGGCTGACCATAATAAAATGACGATGCTTGTCC
>NZ_VPBO01000065.1:0-1082 GCF_013418655.1 Acinetobacter sp. YH12128
TAAGCTGTCATTAAAAAGTAAACATGTATTCTTTTCCGAATTGGTTTGATACTCTCTCCACCCATTGCTCTATTTTATCAGCTGTCATGACTTGAAAATCTCGCCAATAATATTTCATCTGCTTCCATACCATCTCGATTCGATTTAACTCAGGGCTATAAGCTGGAATAAAATACAAATTCGTCGAAAAGTTACTTTTAAGTAGCTCTCTGTAATCAGCCATCTTTTTACTTCTATGAATCGAGGCATTATCAACAATAAGAACCAATGGAAGGTTATAAGTCTGTTTTACTTGTTGAGCTATTCCAGTTAAATAGGCATAAAACCAAGTGCTTGTAACTGACTCTTGTAAACAACTTGTCACCAGTTCCCCCGTTGAAAGCAAACACCCCATGACATTAACTCGTTTTAATCTTATTGCATCAACCGCATGAACATCACCTATCTTTGTCCATGCATAGCGGTTATCAGGTGTAGATGAAAACCCTGTTTCATCAACATAACCTAATATAATTTCACCACGTGCCGCTTGCTCTCGTAATTTTTCAATCTGCTGTGTTGCTTGTTCAAATGCAATCGGATCTCTTTTTTTTCAAGCTATGACGGGTACGCTTGAAGACCATACCTGAATCACGTAAAAACTTACGAATGGTTTCAACAGACACGGACACTTCGTATTCTTCATGTAGTTTGACTCGGATTTGTTCTGCATTGAGTGGACTTGTATTGACCCAATCTAGGATTTTCGCCTGATAGTCTGAGATCAATGTATTGGGCCGACCTGAGCGATGACCTTCTTTAATCGATTCAAACTCATACAATTCCCAACGTCGGCGTTGTAGCCTTATGGTTTCTGGGATACGTTCTTGTAGAGTGGCAACTTCCGCAACACTTTTACCTTCAGAAAGCCAGAGAATAGTTTGGGCACGTTGTCTTTCACGCCAATGTTTTGCATGCTTGGCCAGAAAAATGAGTCGTTCTCGCTGTTCTAAACTAAGTGGTACAGAAACAATTCGAGGCATGGGTGAACATCTGTTAACTAAAAAAACTTTTTCGCATGATTAGTTATTTTTGTCAACTTA
>NZ_VPBO01000004.1:0-13338 GCF_013418655.1 Acinetobacter sp. YH12128
AGCTAAATTTAGCGGGTTCCAACGGAACTGACCATCATTCATTTCACTTATTTTACCAATACCGGGAAATGGTAAATGTGCAAATGCAACAAAGGTTTGCTCTTGAGCAAAACGTTTAAAAATTGCTAAACGAGTTTCACTGGCTTTGACCGGATCGACATCAAAATCGACAGATAATTTGGGTTGTTCAAACTGTAAATGATAGGAATGAACCACATCGCCGAGGATAGCAAAACTTTTAGCTTGCGATTTTAAGATAAAAGAATAATGCCCCGGTGTATGTCCAATACTCGGTAGTACTTCTAATCCATTAATCACCGAACCAACGCTAAAAGTCTTAAAACTCCGCATGGTTTGATAAGGCGCAATCGCAGCTTTAATTTTCGCAACAGTTGCTAAATAACCTTCACGCTTTTCAGCAGCTAAAGTGTCGACGGTGCTTTCACTTAACCAATACTGACTTTCTTGTTCATTGACGTAGATCGTTGCATTTGGAAACACAGCCTTACCTTGTTTCGCAATGCCACATGCATGATCAGGATGTAAATGGGTTAAGAAAACACTGCGTACGCGATTAAGCTTATAGCCAGCTGCTTCAATATTTTGTGCAATAGATCCTAAGTTCGGACCAAAACAACTGGCTGCACCACTATCAACAAGACTGATGCCACCTTGTCCATCATCAATCAGATAGGCATTGACACTGGTTTGTATGCCTTTGCTCTGATCAACCGCAAGCTTTTGAAATAAGGCACTGACTTCTTCTGGAGTTAAATTTTGTTTAAACAAATCAGGACTTAATTCGAGTGTCCCATCTTTTAAAGCAATGACTTTATATGCACCCACTTGGAAAGGATAAAATCCCATGGGCTGAGTCACATTCGTTTTGATTTCCGTTTGAATAACTGCCGGCTCTGCACTGACAAACTGGCTGGTTAAAAGTGTCGCTGCAAGCACAGCAAAACTAAAGTTTTTCATTGTTGACCTATATCACTTTTATTATTTCATGCAATGAAGCAAAGGCTTCAAAATTAAAAATTTTAAACGCCTGTATTGTGCCTGAAATTCAGGCAAATTTTAAGTCCAATACTGGATAAACATAGCACTAACTTGATATAGGCTTATGTAAATCATCCTAAACTTTAATGCCCAATAAAATAAAAACTGAATGCAAGAAAACTTTAAGCTTGGCATGCTATATTTTCGCCAGTTTTTAAATCTATACGTCTGTACAGTACTATGAGTGAAATTTCCCCGTTTAAAGGTAAATCTGGACTTAAACGAATTTTAAATGCAACGCAATATTCCCTCGATGGATTCAAAGCTGCTTATCAAAATGAAGCTGCATTTCGACAAATTGTCTGGATGAATATGGTGCTTATTCCCACCTGTTGTTTTCTCGATGTCAGTCGTGCTGAACATGCGCTTATGGTGGTGGTGTGTTTATTTGCCTTGATTGTTGAGTTATTCAATTCTGCCATTGAAGCCGTTGTCGACCGGGTATCTTTAGACAAGCATCCACTTTCTAAAATTGCCAAAGATATGGGAAGTGCAGCTCAATTTGTCGCTTTAGCAATTATTTTTTTTACTTGGTTAATTATCCTTTTGCCTTAAATAAAGGCTGCCTCA
This sequence comes from Acinetobacter sp. YH12128, assembly GCF_013418655.1. Lineage (NCBI taxonomy): Bacteria > Pseudomonadati > Pseudomonadota > Gammaproteobacteria > Moraxellales > Moraxellaceae > Acinetobacter > Acinetobacter sp. YH12128. The sequence continues at coordinate 1,630 of NZ_VPBO01000004.1, forward strand.
CTCTATTTGCAGGGTTATGCCCTGCTTTTTTATATCGACACACTTTAATAAATGGATTTAAGAAGATTTTAAAGCCATAAAAAAACCCAGCTTTCGCTGGGCTTTTTTTCGAATCAGTTCAATGCTTAGTGAGCAGCGAATTGGTTCATTGTGTTTTTCGCATCGTCACCCGCTTTAAGCGCGTTGTCACCAGCGAAGATTTCTTTGTGGTCGTCACCGATGTCAGAACCAGCCATTGCTTGGTGTTTAACACAAGAAATCGTACCGCGGATTTCTTTACGTTGAACGCCAGCTACATAAGCAAGCATACCTTGGTCGCCGAAGTAACCTTGAGCAAGCTCGTGAGTAGAAAGAGCAGCTGTATGGTAAGTCGGAAGTGTGATCAAGTGATGGAACACGCCCGCTTCACGAGAAGCATCAGCTTGGAACGTACGAACTTTTTCGTCAGCTTCAGCAGCTAATTCAGAGTTATCGTATTCAGCGCTCATTAGTTTAGCACGGTCGTAAGCAGAAACGTCTTTACCTTCAGCAACCCAACGGTCGTAAGCTTGTTGACGGAAGTTTAAAGTCCAGTTGAATGAAGGCGAGTTGTTATAAACAAGTTTCGCATTTGGAACTGTTTCTTTAACACGGTTAACCATGTGAGCAATTTCTTCAACGTTTGGAGTCGCAGTTTCGATCCAAAGAAGGTCAGCACCATTTTGAAGGCTAGATACACAGTCAAGTACAACGCGGTCGATTTGCGTGTCTGGACGGAACTGATACAAGCCAGAAGCAAGACGTTTTGGACGGTGAAGTTTACCGTTACGCTTGATTAGGATTTCGTCTTCTTGAGCTTCTGAAATGTCAATTTCAGTTGTGTCTAAGTAGCTGATGTATTGAGAAGCGATGTCGCCTGGCTCTTTAACCACTGGGATTTTTTGAGTCAAGTCAGCGCCTTCAGAGTCAGTACGAGCAACGATGATACCGTCATCAAGACCCATTTCTAAGAATGCATAGCGAAGAGCGTGGATTTTCGCGATGAAGTCTTCGTGTGGAACTGTAACTTTACCAGCTTGGTGACCACATTGTTTAGCGTCAGATACTTGGTTTTCGATTTGAAGTGCACAAGCACCCGCTTCGATCATTTTCTTAGCTAGTAAGTAAGTCGCTTCTTCGTTACCGAAACCAGCGTCGATGTCAGCAATAATTGGCACAACGTGAGTTTGGAAACCGTCGATTTGAGCAGTGATTTCAGCAGCTTTAGCAGTATCACCAGCTTCGTTTGCTTTTTTAAGCGCACGGAACAAGTCGTTTAATTCTTTCGCGTCAGCTTGACGTAGGAAAGTGTAGATTTCTTCGATCAATGCAGGTACTGAAGTTTTTTCGTGCATAGATTGGTCAGGAAGTGGACCGAATTCTGAACGAAGAGCTGCAACCATCCAACCTGAAAGGTAGATATAGCGACGTTCAGTTGTACCGAAGTATTTTTTGTTCGCAATCATTTTTTGTTGTGCGATGAAACCGTGCCAGCAACCTAATGATTGAGTGTATTTGCTAGAATCAGCATCATAAGCAGCCATATCACGACGCATAATAGCAGCTGTATATTTCGCAATGTCTAAACCAGTTTTGAAACGGTTTTGCATTTGCATACGTGCAGCATCTTCTGGGCTAATATCGCGCCAAGTGCTTCCGAATTTTGCTTTTAATTCACGGATTGCATCAATCGCTGTTAAGTATGTAGACATGATATGTTCCTGTAATAATATTAGGATTTTTCTGCAACGTAAGGCTAAAATCATACCCTCGAATGATTGTTCAGATTTAGAACACTTCGTTGCGATAGACACAGAGTAGATTGACTAAAAAAATTAATCCAATATTCTGCATTAATTTTCAGTATTTATTTAAAAAATATGTAGATTAAAGTCGTATTATAATAATTAACCAACATTTATAAGTATTTGTATTTAAATACTTTTATTAAAATATTTTGCTAATTTTTTTGTCTATTTTTCAAACATTTTGATGAATTATTCTTCATTAGACTTAAGTCGACTGAGCATTCACTTTTAAAAAAAACAGCATTTTTTACGCCATTTTTGCCCAAATTCACCAAACTAAATACTTGGTTATTCTGTCTTCAAATGATCATGTAAATGAGATATTTCATCTAATTTTTTTGTTTTATGAACATCACATCGCATAAACAAAATTGCTCCGTATTTTTATTTCACTCACTTAAAAATATCGGTCTAAACAGATAATAAGTATTTAAGAAATATGTGCTGGCACTTCAGCAAATTTGTCTTAAAACTGCCGAATTTTAGTACAAAAGTACACGTCATTTTTTCATCCATTTTTTACACAAGCCTTAGTAGTTATGGCATAATCAGATAAATTTCATGATTTTATTGTCGGTATTTATTTTATGAATCTGGAGCGGGTCGATCTCAATCTATTAATTTATCTTGATGTACTTCTTCGTGAAAAAAACGTGACTCGTGCTGCCGAGCAACTGGGTGTAACTCAGCCTGCGATGAGTAATATTTTACGTCGTTTACGCAACTTATTTAATGATCCACTTCTTATTCGTTCTTCAGAAGGTATGACACCTACAGAACGTGCGCTTGAATTACAGCCACGTATCCGTGATGCTCTCTCTGACCTTTCGATGATTTTGGAACCTCGTACCGAGTTCCGACCTTACACCTCAAATCGTGTCTTCCGCATCATGACTTCAGATTATGCTGAAGCAACACTGGTGCCGCGCCTAGTAAAAGCTTTGCGCTCAGAAGCACCCAATGTGGTTCTCGATTTTTTAACGCCTAGTGATGTGTCTTATCGAGATATGGAACAAGGTAAAGTCGACTTGGCGATTAACCGCTTTAATGAAATTCCGCAAAGTTTCCACCAAGTTTTGGTCTGGCGTGACAGTTTTTCATGCCTTTTAAATGCCAAGCACCCTGCTGCAAATAATTTAAACCTGAAAAGCTATCTAGATGCACAACACATTTGGGTATCTAAAACAGGTATGGGTGTCGGTTTTGGTGTCAATCCTGAAAAACAAGCGGGTCTAGGTTGGATTGATCAGGCTCTAGAACGTATTGGCCAAAAACGTAAAATTTCAGTTTTTACTCGTCATTATCAAATGCCTGGCTTATTGGCCTCGAATGTTGATTTGGTTGCGACTCTGCCAAGCCGTATCGCTCGCCTTCAAGCCAAAAGTCAAAACCTATTACTTCGCGATCCACCATTCTATATTCCTGAATTTGAATTAAAAATGGCGTGGTGTCCTTTACTTCATCATCACCCTGCTCATCGCTGGTTACGTCAACTGATTTTGTATGTTGCACGTCAAATGATTGAAGAAGAAAATCGCGAATACTTAATGAATAACTCTCAGTTTTCACAGTATCAGTAATTAATTCTTTAATTCCTTATTAATTCAAACGTATACTGTCACCATATAGGTAGTAGTTAAGACTACTACCTTGCCCATTTTTGTGTTAGAAATACAGAAAAATAGAATGAATCACAAACAGGTGTATTCGTGAGCCTTTTCCAAAATATTGTCATTATTATTCTCCTGATCGTCGGTGCAGGTTTTCTTTCCTTAACAGAAATTGCCCTCGCGGGTGCACGAAAAGTAAAACTTAAAATTTTGGCTGAATCTGGAGATTCACGTGCACAACGTGTGCTTGACTTACAAGCCAACTCAGCAGACTTTTTCGCCGCATCACAAATTGGCTTAAATGCCGTGGCAATTCTTGGTGGTATTTTGGGTGAAGGTGCATTTCGCCCCTATTTCATTACCTTAGTGACCCGTTTTTATCAGGGCCCGTGGACTGAAACCATTGGTTTCACCCTGTCGTTTACTTTAGTCACCTCCTTATTCATTCTATTTGCTGATTTAATGCCAAAACGTTTGGCGATGATCGCACCTGAAAAAATTGCCGTTGCTGTTGTTGACCCAATTCAAATCTTTATTAAGGTGTGTAAGCCAATGGCATGGGTGATTAATGCCATTGCCAATTTGTTGTTTCGTTTATTCAAAGTGAATACAACACGTGATGACAATATTACCTTTGATGATATTTCAGCCGTGATGGATGCCGGTGCTCAAGCTGGTGTACTTCAAAAACAAGAACACCACTTTATTGAAAACGTATTTGAACTTGAAGAACGTAACGTCCCTTCAAGTATGACTACACGTGAAAACGTGGTGTACTTTACCCTCAAAGAATCAGAAGCCAGTATTCGTCAAAAACTCGCTGAATTTCCGTATTCGAAGTTTTTGGTCTGTAGTGAAAATATTGATGACGTAATTGGCTATGTAGATGCCAAAGATATTTTGGTTCGAATCCTCAACAATCAGTCACTTTTACAGCTCAACGAAAATACCATTCGTAATGTCCTCACGATTCCAGATACTTTAACACTGTCCGAATTACTCGATCGTTTCCGTTCAACCAAAGAAAAATTTGCCGTTGTAATTAACGAATATGCGTTGGTTGTCGGCGTTATTACCCTCTCCGACATTATGATTACCGTGATGGGCGACTGGGTAACACCGATTGAAGCAGAACAACAAATTATTAAACGTGATGCGGATTCTTGGCTTATCGATGGCAGTACACCAATTGAAGATTTAAAGCATGCCCTCGCTTTAGATGAAATGCCCGATGAAGAAAACTATGAAACCCTTGCGGGCTTTATGATGTTTAAACTGCGTAAAATTCCACGTCCAGCTGACTTTGTTACTTATCATGGCTACAAATTTGAAGTTGTGGATGTAGACCACTTTAAAATTGACCAATTATTAGTGACCCGCTTACAACAGGCTGAAACTGAACTTGATACACCAGAAGAATCGGATTAATTCGATTCTTCTTTTTTCTAAAACAATAAAATATAAATACGATGGAATACGAAGATGTCTTTTTCACTTAAAGCGATTTTGACTTGCTTTAGTTTTTATACTGGGGCTTATCTGATCTATTATTTTTTTAAAGCTCATCCTCAACCTTTATTTCTATTGGTCGGTGTTACACTGATCGCCACTGCGTGGTTTTTAACGCCTTATCCCTATGAACGCGGTCGACAACGCTATGACGAAACCATGCGGTTTGGTCTGTTTTTTTATAATCCCTTAATATTTTGGTTCCGATTTTTTAGTTGGCCGATTCGGACCCTATTGTCTATTTTTGCTTAAGCGCATTTGTTGTAATCAAACTGTATCTGCACAGCACTTACAGTTCTCTACTGATGTTGAATAAATGTAAACAGACCACATTTTTTGAATAAAAATTAAAATAAATCGAAAAACCACCCTTCCTTAATACCTTCATTATTAATGACTATTTCTTATTAAAATAGTGATGTATTTCACATTTTCTCACCTTTGTTTTGACTGATGAAATTTCTCTTTATGCTCTGCCCTTGGATTTAAAAAACAGCTTTATATTTCAAAGGAATGAACCATGTTAACCGTACTCGGTTTGGGCATGATCTTGTGCTTTATGTATTTGATCATGTCGAAACGCTTAAGCCCACTTGTTGCACTGACTTTAATTCCCCTACTTTTTGCCTTGATTGCGTGGTTACTTGGTTTTTATTTTGACAGCTTGTCACACATACAAATAAATGAAATTGGCGACATGATGATTGAAGGTGTAAAAAAACTTGCACCGACTGGCATCATGCTGCTTTTTGCGATTCTGTATTTTGCCATCATGATTGATACAGGTTTGTTCGACCCTTAGGTGAAATTTATTTTAAAAATGGTCAAAGGTGATCCCTTAAAAGTCGTTCTTGGAACCATTACCCTGACGTTAATTGTCTCTTTGGATGGAGATGGTTCTACAACCTATATGATCTGTGTTGCTGCCATGCTGCCACTCTATAAGCGCTTAGGTATGAGCCCATTGATTATGGCATGTTGATTATGCTCTCTAGCGGCATTATGAACCTTACGCCATGGGGTGGGCCTACTGCCCGCGCCGCCAGCGCGCTTCATGTCGACCCAAGTGATGTATTTGTTCCGATGGTTTTACCGATGTTATTTGCCATCGGCTGGTTGTACTTCTTAGGAACGATGTATGGTCGCATGGAAAGAAAGCGTCTAGGAATTGTCCAATTGGATATCAGCCATGGTGAAAACATTCAAATCTCAGATAATCCAGATGCCAACCGCGCAGATCTACGTTGGTTTAATGCACTGTTAACCGTCGTTCTGATGATTTGTCTGGTTTTTAGTATTTTACCTATGCCTATTTTATTCATGGTGGCTTTATGTATTGCGCTAGTCGTCAACTACAAAAATGTCGACTTGCAGAAAAAGTTAATCGCACATCATGCAGGTAGTGCTTTAAACGTGGTCGGCATCATTTTTGCTGCAGGTATTTTTACCGGAATTTTAGCTGGAACAGGCATGGTAGAAGCCATGTCCAAACAACTTGTGGCAATTATCCCTGAAAGTATGGGCCCCTATTTAGCACCGATTACCGCTGTCATCAGTATGCCGATGACTTTCTTTATGTCGAATGATGCTTTCTATTTTGGGGTTTTGCCAATTCTTTCAGATGCAGCAGCTCATTATGGAATTGCACCTGTAGAAATGGCACGTGCCTCCATCGTAGGGCAACCTGTACACCTACTCTCTCCACTTGTCCCTTCGACCTATTTACTCTGTGGACTTGCGGGTATCGAGTTTGGACAACATCAGAAATTTACCATTATCTGGGCTGTAATCACGTGTTTTGTCATGTTAGCAGCAGGTCTGATCTTTGGAATGTTTCCCTTTTATTCGAGCTTAACTTAAAATTTTAAAGATAAAAAAGCACCATCAGGTGCTTTTTTATGCTTAACAATACTGAACTAGCCAGTGTTTTACACTCACAGGTTCATTTGTAGTGATTAATGCTTTGAAATTAATGCTTCTAGAACTGCTTCATAATGAATACGAATGTCATCTTCTAAAATTTTATAAACATTGTCGAATTGAACCATTGGCCAGCCTTCTTTCCAAAATGGAAAAATGTTATGCAGGTCATGAGTCACCGTTGCGTCTTCACGTACAATCGCTTGTGCAACTTGCGACAATACTTGTGCAGTTTCAGCACCATCAATCGCTAAATAATCGATACCACGAACTTTCAAAATACGGATACGGTCTTTTTTGTAGCGGATTTTTTTACTTTGGCCTTCATTTAAGCCTAAAGCTAAAGTCACAGCTTCAACAAATTTATCTTCAAATGCTTGATTTAATTTTACCAAAGCTTGTTTGTGTGCTTCTTGACGACCAGCTTTTCCCCCACTACGAATCACTTCATTTGCTTCAGTATTTAAAACATCTGATTTCATCGACTGAAGAATGTCTAGAATTTCGATATCGCTTAATGTTTCAGGAGAATGATCAGTCATAAACTGCCTATAAAAACTTAATATTCAATAAGTATGTATTTTCGCATAAAAGAAGGATGAAAACTGCGACCTTCACTATAGAAATTGTGATTTCTCTTATAATGTTCAGATATACAACATGATTTAGAAAAAAATTCTGTCAAAAATATCGAAATCAACTATATTACTTTCACGCTTTAATACTAACGTCACAATATGGCTCAAAAGAAACAGGCTGCGCTTTACCTTCAACAACTGAAACAGCAATATCCAGCAGCCTTTAAACATAATTATTTATTTTATAGCCAACTGAAAACTCAAGGCATTTTAGACGAACTCAAAGAACTTATTCCTTGGGTTTTGGCGGCGATGATTTTTATTTCTTTGAGCATGAGTATTGGACATGCAGTGCAACTGTATTTTCCAGAAATGAGTGAGTTTCGCGCTCATGGTATTGCTGTACTAAGTATTATGCTGTTTTTCATGCTGGTTGTGCCCTTAGTCATCAAGCAAATCAAGCACAGTTCAATGTCCCTGTATCAAAGTTTGAAAAATACGCCGTTCAGACTTGCGATCGTGATTTTATTACAATTACTCAATATCGCCTTTTTACAAAGCACCTTTGTTCAATCTGTATTGTTCTTTTTCGCCATGAGTTTCGGCTTTGTGCGTTTTTATAAAGAAAATCTTTTCAAAGGTGGAAGTAACACCCAAGAATACTATTTTCTGCAAGAGACACGTCGTATTGCATATTGGTCGTATAAACAAATGCTTAAAGCAAAATTACGTTTGTCGCTCAGTAATCCGAATCAAGCACATCATAAACAGTTATCTGAGCGCTTTACCCTGTTCCAAAATTTGCACATACAAATGCTGCATCAGGAAAATCAGCTATGTAAAAAGCTAAAGCACCAAAATGTTGAACATTATCTTGATGAGTTAATGAAATAAGCTGGCATTGATATAGTGCAAAAAACTTTAAATCACTGCTCAAAAAGTCATTCAATACATCGCTATTTTTGAATATTTTCAACTTATATGCATGAATTGATTGATTTTAAAACAAACACCATCAAATACTCTTGCCAAGCTTCATTTCGTCCTCTATTATTGCGCACATGCCCGAGTGGTGAAATCGGTAGACACAGGGGATTTAAAATCCCCCGCCCACAAAGCGTGCCAGTTCGAGTCTGGCCTCGGGCACCATTCTTATACTTCTAAGATTGGTGCAATAAAAGATCCAGCAATTTGCTGGTTTTTTTATGCCTAAAATTTAGAAATCTATTATTATTCGATGCCGACACCTTCAGATTTTAATCTCCCCGCACTACAACTCAAGCATCCCGATGCCTTTTATCAACGGCTGCTGTTTGCACATTTTAAAATTATCAATCTCACACCCACTGCACCTGTTTTAATCTTTAGCTTTTGCCTGATACTTTCTATCCCCCTTAGCAGCGCTGTACTTGGTCATATGCTTTCAACGGCACTTTCAATACACGACCCCAAAATGGCGTTTAATCTTGGTTTATTGATTATTCTTCCATGGATCTATTGCTATGTCTGGTATGCACATTATCAAGCACGTTTTAGCAGTAAGTCCGCAGTTCCGCGTCTGCAAATACAACTGTATCTCCTTGGCGGATTCACACTTATCCTCGCTATAAACTTTAAGTATCTACAAACAGATGTATTAAACCTCATCAGTCTCTGTGGACTTTTTTTCAGCCTGTTTTTATGTGTATTTACTGAATTATTTTATAAACCTGAAAGCAGCGCCATTGAACGAGTAAAACTACAAAAGCTTCGCCAACTGGCATTTTGGTCTTATCAACAATCTTTAAAACAAAAAGAACATCAATTGTATTTCTACACCCTACACTTACAAGCTATGCAAGAAGAACAAAAACTATCAGCATCGATCAAATCATCATTTAAAGATTTTTTAAACAATGCTCAATGACTTTTTTAAATCCCTAAACACAAAAAAGCCCTGTCACTACAGGGCTTTTTTTAAAGTTCAATTACCATTCTCGGTTAGCAACCAACTCTTCCATTTCAATATCCATATGGCCTTCATCTTGCAGCACCATCATCATGGCTTCTGCAATATAATCAGCAGCCGTATCATCAAGTGAAGAGTCCAAATCTTCAAACTGAGGTTTCATCTTATTGAGCTGTGCAACCGTTTCATTGGCAAAATGGTAGATATCAGTTGAACTTAAATCTGCTTTTGCAATTTTCTTCGCAAATTGAACAACCAATAACTTCACCTCTGCAACCAACACATCTGGGTAATATTCATCATCAAACATGGGTAGCAGTAAATCTGCAAACATACGAAACTCTATCACAAAACATTCAGGGCGCTTATATAACACAAATACTACAATTCACCAAATTTATTGGGATTCAGTATTTTCAAATCACACTGCATTCTGCATGGCTTGCCAAACACGTATCGCATCTACCGTCGCTTTGACGTCATGTGCGCGAACCATACATGCACCTTGTTGAATGCTGAGTAGATGCGCTGCAACCGAGCCTACAGCGCGATTTTGTGCATCTGCACCGCCAAGTGCTTCACCGATAAAACGCTTACGTGATAATGCAGACAGGATCGGATAGCCCATGTCATTCAATTGATAGAATTGCTGTAAAAGCTTTAAGTTTTGCTGCGCATTTTTAGCAAAACCAAAACCCGGATCAATCATGATATTTTCAGCTTTTACACCAGCATCTAAAGCATCCTGTACACGCTGTGAGATTTCCGCCATGACATCCATAGTTACATCATTATATTGATCCAAATGATTCATCGTGGTTGGCTCACCACGCATGTGCATAATAATCACGGGTATGTCTAAGCGGGCTGCAGTTTCTAATGCTTGTGGACGAGTTAAGGCACGTACATCATTCCAAATATGTGCTCCAGCGTTTACAGCTGCAGATATCACTTCTGGTGAAGAGGTATCAATTGAGATCACCACACCTAATTTTGCTAATTCCTCTACTACTGGTACCACGCGTCGGATTTCTTCTTCGATAGCAACTACAGATGCACCTGGTCGGGTTGATTCGCCCCCTACATCAATGACTGTTGCCCCTTCGGCAATCATTTGCTTTGCACGTGCTACCGCTTCATCTTTACCATTGTGTTGCCCGCCATCACTAAATGAATCTGGTGTCACATTTAAAATCCCCATCACATGTGGGGTCGACAGATCTAATGTCAATTTGCCACACTTTAAGATTTTATTTGGTAAAGGCATTAAGCGCATACAACATCTCCTACATGAATCTGACTATGTTATCAATTTTGTGTATGTGAAGGCGCAGTGGTATGAAAGATTTATTAATAAATAAAAAAAATCATATTTTTTTTTATTTTTCAGATTGTATTTTGCTTGTTTTTCTTTGATAGTTTTTTTACTTATTTGATGTTGTTTAGTTTGGCGGTGTTATGCTCTCTTGTTGCTTATATGAAAAATAAATTTTTTGAATTTTATTTAATTATATTTCTGATGTTGATTTTTATTGTATATTCAATTTTATCAGTTTTATATAAAAATCCAAATTATTATTTAAAAAATAGAGGTATTATTGAGGGTTATTATATTATTGAAGAAACAAAAAATAGAACAAGGAAAATGGGTAGTTTGACCGGGAGAGATAGTTGGATTGAGCCTTCATCATATGAAAGTTTAACTTTAAGGAAAAAAAATTCAAATATATTGGTTTTAGTTGAGTGCTCAATTACAGAGTTAGGTTGTCCATTTAGTAATGAAACTAATCTAGAGGTATATGTTAAATACGTAGAAAGTAATTTTTTTTCAAGAAAATTTGCTTTTTATATAAAAAGTTCTGAAATTACTTATGATGAAAAATATTTTAATGAAAAATATAAAAAAGAAAATTATATGAAATTGATTTTTATTATTTTTTATTTTGGTGGTTGTTTTTATTATATGTATATTTCAATTCGAGAGAAAAATTTTTTTTAATACAAGAAAGGTGTGCTTATGATAAAAAATAAAAATAGTCCGAATGAGTTCTGTAGACTTTGTTGCACAAAGATAAAAAAATTAAAATTCTTCCGAGTTACTTAACTTTAAATCAGTAGAGCCTATGATGAGCAATGTATTTCACAATATTGTGAATTAAGTATTAATCACAAACCGACTTCAGTAAGAAGTAGATCTCTTTCATAAATCAAAAAACGATCTTCTTTTTGGTTAATATTTGCACTCCGGATTTCTTAGCATTCGTGCATAATCTGCGGATGAAATACATCGATTCAAACAAGCTTTCTGATCCTCAGTT
>NZ_VPBO01000007.1:0-7934 GCF_013418655.1 Acinetobacter sp. YH12128
GCTCCGCTTTATCACGCCTCAGGCTTTAGGCCTTCGGCTTTTTCTAAAGATTCATCATTGCTGAAGAATTTTTCACGTTGCTCTTCAAGGAACTTTTTCGCGTCAGCTTCAAACACGTTTAAACGTTTTTCATTGATCAACGTAGTTTGGTGTTTTAGCCATTCTTGCCAAGCTTGTTTAGATACCGTATCAAACAATTCTTGTCCCTTCGCACCCGGGAATGGTGCAAAGTCTAAACCTTCCATTTCAGCCTGATATTTACGGCAAAACACTTGTCGAGACATATCAATACTCCATTTAACTTGAAAAAGTTATGCGTAAAGTTTTTCTAAACGTGCGTGTGCGCGTTCAATTGCTGCTTCAACTTGAGCAGGTGCAGTACCACCAATGTGGTTACGTGCATTGACAGATGCTTCAAGTGTTAATGCTTTTTCGAAGACATCGGCTTGAATCAAGTCAGAGAATTGTTGAAGTTGCTCAAGGGTTAATTCTGAAAGGTCTTTGCCTTCTTGAACACCGAGGGCAACCGCTTTACCCACAATTTCATGCGCATCACGGAATGCTACGCCATTTTTAACGAGGTAGTCGGCAAGGTCAGTTGCAGTTGAGAAGCCACGAAGTGCTGCTTCACGCATGATGTCAATGTTTGGTACTAGTGCAGGAATCATGTCGGCAAATGCCATGAGTGAGCCACGAACAGTATCAATTGCATCGAATAGTGGTTCTTTATCTTCTTGGTTGTCTTTGTTGTATGCCAATGGTTGACCTTTCATTAGGGTCAATAGGCTCATCAAGTCACCATATACACGGCCAGTTTTACCACGGATCAACTCAGGAACGTCTGGGTTTTTCTTTTGCGGCATGATTGACGAGCCGGTGCAAAAACGGTCAGGAATGTTCACAAATTTGAATTGTGCCGATGTCCAAAGAATCATTTCTTCTGACATACGTGATAAATGCATCATGATGAGTGATGCCGCAGCATTGAATTCAATACCAAAATCACGGTCAGACACGGCGTCCAAAGAATTTTCAGCGACAGCTTCAAAACCTAGTAATTCTGCAGTGAATGTGCGGTCGATTGGGTAAGTTGTTCCTGCAAGTGCAGCAGAACCTAAAGGCATACGATTGGTACGTTTACGGCAGTCAATTAAACGCTCTGAGTCACGAACCAACATTTCAAACCACGCCATAAGATGGTGGCCAAAAGTTACTGGCTGAGCAGTTTGTAAATGCGTGAAGCCCGGCATGATGGTATTGGTGTTTTTCGCCGCTAAGCCCAAGATACCTTTTTGTAATTTTTGCAATAATTCTAAAATCGCATCGATTTCGTCGCGAACATACAGACGGATATCGGTTGCAACTTGGTCATTACGGCTACGACCGGTGTGTAGTTTTTTACCTGTAATACCGATACGTTGAGTCAAGCGTGACTCAATATTCATGTGCACATCTTCTAGGTCAATGCGCCATTCGAAGTTACCCGCTTCAATTTCTGCTTTAATGGTGTTTAAGCCATTAATAATATCGTCACGCTCTTGTTCAGTTAGAACGCCAACTTTTGCAAGCATGGTTGCATGTGCAATTGAACCTGCAATATCTTGTTTATAAAAGCGTTGGTCAAACTGTACAGATGCTGTAAATTCAGCAACAAAAGCGTCAGTAGCTTCGGAAAAACGACCGCCCCACATGCCTGAAGTTTGGGCTTGTGACGGATTTGAGGAATTAGAAGATGTGGTCATGTCGGCTCAATAAGATAAAAAGCATAGAACTGAGCAAGAGTATAGCAAATTCGAACCCAGTTGCCGAAGGGCAAGTTGATCAAACTTTTAGACAGGGTTTAGGTCTATGACAATTTCAGTATTTTCAGGAAAAATGGGCCGTTGGCACTATCTGTGGGAGCTTTTTCTTGCGGGCAATATCGTGGCTTTGGTCTTGGCCTTGGCCCAAGCTGAATCGTGGCATGCCTTAAGTTTTTCGAGTGTTATGCAGCATATGTTGTTTATTAACTGGATTTTATTGGCATTTGCTGCATTTTCAGAGCTTTTGCAGAGTAAGACGCGTGGTTTAAGCATGAAAATGCTCATGTTTAGCGGGTTTGTTTTATTGCAAGCTTTGGTGTTGTTCACCACCTTAATTTTAAATGTCTTGATCTATTTTGGTGAAAATTTCAGTTTAACTGGCTTGAGTGCAGACGTTTTAGCTGCTGGTGTAGTTTTAAATCTGAGCTATGGGGTTTTACTTGGCGCATTTTGTTTTCGATATTTATATTTAAGAGAGCAGTGGGGGCGACAACATCATAGTGAATTAAACGCACGTATTCAGGCTATGCAAGCTCGGATTCATCCGCATTTTTTATTTAATAGCTTAAACAATGTGATTAGCTTGATTGCGATTGACCCAGATAAAGCGGAGCAAATGCTGCTGAATTTATCGCGTTTGTTCCGTGCGAGTTTTCAAGAATTGAAGCTAGTGAGTCTCAAAGATGAGATCGATCTGTGTCAGCGTTATTTGGCCATCGAACAAATGCGATTGGGGGATCGGCTCAATGTGGAGTGGAAACTGGCCGACATTGAACAGTACGCTCAAGTACAAATTCCACTATTAACTTTACAACCTTTGTTAGAAAATAGTATTTTTCATGGAGTCGAAAAGATTTTGACAAAGAGTACGATAAATATATTGATTGAAATATTACAAAATCAAATTAATATCGTTATTACAAATCCTTATACACAGGATACAATTAAATTACGTCAGGGGAATGGTATTGCCATCGAAAACGTGAAACAGCGACTTGAGGCATATTATGGTCAGCATGTCACTTTTCAAACCTACGCAGGCGAGGGAATGTATACGACTGTGGTGCAATATCAATATAAATAGAAATCTCAGTTGACCAATAAAAATAAATGACGTTAACGAGATAAGGAGGAGAAATGGACATCCTGATCTGTGATGATGAGCCTCTAGCAGTAGAGCGATTGTCACGTTTAGTCACTCAACTTGGACATCAAGTGGTTGCGAAAGCCTCACATGGTCAACAAGCGATTGACTTGGCTCAAAGCCTCGAGCCTGATGTCATCTTACTAGATATACAAATGCCTGAAATGGATGGGCTGACTTGCGCTAAATTGTTGCGTGAATTAGACCCCATGCCCGCTATTATTTTTTGTACTGCATATGATCATCATGCACTTGATGCATTTAAGTCGAATGCAGAGGGATATTTACTAAAACCGGTTATGCAACAGGAATTGCAGCAGGTTTTAGATCATTTAACTAAATTAACCCAAGCTCAATTGAGCACGATAAAACAAAAAGAAAATATGGACGAAATTAAAATCAGCCGCCATCAAATCGCGGCAAAGACTTATCGTGGTGTAGAACTGGTCCCTGTGGAAAATATTTATTATTTTCTTGCAGATCAGAAATATGTCACTGTTCGGCATAAAAATGGCAATGTACTTATTGATGAAACGCTGAAGGATTTAGAGCATGAATTTGGTGATCGTTTTATACGCATTCATCGCAATGCCTTGGTGTCTGTGAGCTTTTTAGATGGTTTGGAAGTCGTAAGCTCGGGGCAATATCAGGTGCGTTGTCGAGATTTAGAAGAGCGTTTGGCGGTCAGCCGTCGACATTTACCGAATTTACGTGAGCGAATACAAAAATTATAGGGCAAGGGTCAAAGCACATTGCGAATTAAGCTTGCATTTTCAACTGAGCAAGTTAAGTTTAGAATAATAGCCCTATAGACTGTATTTTAAAATTTATGAATATCCTTAAGATCGCAACTCGACAAAGCCCGCTTGCACTTTGGCAGGCGGAACATATTCGTGCACGCTTAGAAGCACTTCATGCAAATTTGAAAGTTGAGTTGGTGACCTTTGTGACCCAAGGTGACAAGGTTCTAGATACCCCTTTAGCCAAAATTGGGGGGAAAGGATTATTTGTAAAAGAATTAGAAGCGGCGTTGTTGGATGGTCGTGCAGACTTAGCAGTTCATTCGATGAAAGATGTGCCGATGGCATTGCCTGAAGGTTTAAGCTTGGCCGTGATTTGTGAGCGTGAAGATCCATTAGATGCTTTCGTTTCAAATACCTATAACAGTTTTGATGATTTACCACAAGGTGCGAAGGTGGGGACATCGAGCTTGCGCCGCAAATGCCAAATTTTAAAACAACGTCCAGACCTTGAGATTATTGATCTGCGTGGCAATGTGGGTACGCGTTTATCTAAACTCGATGCGGGTAACTATGATGCGATTATTTTGGCGAGTGCAGGGCTGAAGCGTTTGGGCTTAGCAGAGCGTATTCGTCATACTCTTGAGCCTGTTGTGAGTTTACCTGCAGTTGGACAAGGTGCATTGGGCCTAGAATGTCGTAGCCAAGATCAAGCTGT
The DNA here is from genome assembly GCF_013418655.1 of Acinetobacter sp. YH12128. Taxonomy (NCBI): domain Bacteria; kingdom Pseudomonadati; phylum Pseudomonadota; class Gammaproteobacteria; order Moraxellales; family Moraxellaceae; genus Acinetobacter; species Acinetobacter sp. YH12128. The sequence continues at coordinate 4,405 of NZ_VPBO01000007.1, forward strand.
ATTGGATTTAATTTTGCCCTTAATGCATGCAGAGACCAATGCTTGTGTACGCGCAGAACGTGCTTTTAATGCTTATCTAGAAGGTGGTTGCCAAGTACCGATTGCAGGTTATGCAACCTTAGAAAATGGTCAGATTTATTTGGAAGGTCGAGTCGGTAGTGTTGACGGTCAAACCTTGTTGAAAGCACAGCAAATTGGTCTTCCCGAACAGGCTGAACAGTTGGGTGTCAAATTGGCCCAAGACTTGTTAGCCCAAGGTGCCGGTGAAATTTTAAAGGCACTGTATTAATACATGCTTTTTATCAATACACGTCCGACAGATCGTGCAGCGCAGCTTAGCTTGACGCTGCGCTCTGCGGGTGTTGCTGTGGCTGAGCTTCCATTACTTGAGCTCAAGCCGCGGGCATGGTCAGAAGCATTGGCAGCGTGCTACGCCCAGTTGAGTGCTGCGGATGTATTGGTTGTGGTGAGCCCCTCTGCGGTCACCTTTGGTATGCAAGGTTTGCGTAAGGCAGGCATTTCACTTGAGCAGTTCGAACATATTCAATGGGTTGCAGTTGGTGACGCAACCGCAGCAAAGCTGGCTGATTATGGCATTCACAGTGTGGTACCGCAGGTGGAAACATCGGAGGGAATGCTCACCTTAAGCCATTTAGAACAATTAGAGACCGGGGCTTGTGTTGCATTTTGGCGCGGTGAAGGTGGTCGTCAATTTATGATGCAGCAGTTGCTAGAACGTGGCATTCAGGTTCTCAATTTTGTGCTATACGAACGGCATCTACCGGAAGAGACCACTCAAAAAGTAAAAACACTCATTTCTGAACATCAGTTGTCATCTCCGTATTGTATGTTGATCACCAGTGAGGCCAGTTGGCTCAATTGGCTTGACTTGATTCAGTCGCATTTATCAGTGCTGAGTCATGCACATTTTTTAGTTTTAGGTGTAAGGTTGTTCGAGCTACTTGAGCAAAGTCGTATAACACTGAACAAAGATTTTAAAATTATTCAACTCGAAGATTTAAACGCGACACACATATTGCAGCATGTGCAAGTCGTGCAGGGAAATACATGAAGAAGTTGTTTGTCGTTGTGGTCATTGTCGCCGTACTTTGGTTGGCTAAACTCAGTTTTGACTTGTTTCAGGTCAATGCTCAACAAACCGAACTGATGCAACAACAAACTTTATTGCAACAGCGCAATGCAGGTTTGAATGATCAGGTCGTGGCTTTGAAACGCCAGTTGAATGGCACAACGACCGAGATGTCGGCTGCAACTACATCGAATGCTTCGATTGCTGCTGAGGCGACCCATAGTATTGAGCCAATGATGGTTGTGGGCCAGCAACTTGATTTGGTTGAATTTGCCATGCAGCAACAACAATTTGCTGTCGCTTTAGAAAAATTAAACCAATTAGACCAACAATTAGATCAGTTGAGCTTGGCACCTGCACTGCGTATGAGTTTGCATCAGGTGATTCAAAAAGACCGTGAGACCTTAAAGCAATATGTGACAGAGCGTCAGTTGCAATCTGATAAAGTGAAAAATACCCTGCAATCCATCGATCAATTGTTAGAAAAAGAAATATTAAAGCCCTATAGTTCAAAAGAGCAGCAAAAAGGTCTTTCTTTTTGGCAAAAATGGATTCAAGTCGAATCAGTCGAACAACCGAGTCCCGTATTAATGCAGCGTAGCTTGGTATTAAAAGAAATGCAGTTACGTTTAATTTTGGCTCAGCAAGTTTTAAATCAAGGACAATATCCTCAATTTCAACAAGAAATCACTGAAATTATGCAAATTATGCAGCAATTGCCAGATGCTTCATTAAAACCGATACGCCAACGTCTAGAACAATTAAAGGACATTCCGGTTATTTCTGTACCGCTATTAAATACTCGGGCACTCATAGGATAATCGACTATGAAACATATTTTATTGGCCTATTTATTTATTAGCTTATTGGTTGTTGCCATTATTAGTTTGCTGAGTTTTGGACATGGTGCAGGCTATGTCTATTTATACTGGCGTGAATGGCAAGTTCAATCCAATATTTGGTTTTTAGCATTATTGCTGGCACTACTGAGTTTGTTCGTGCAAATGCTTTGGTATGCGGTTAAACGCTATTTAAGTCGAGAGCAGCGTAAATCTGAAACAGTCTTTAGTTTTAATAAACTGCATCCCTATGAACAATTGGCTGTCATTTGGCTTTTAAATGCTGCGCAAGATCAAAAAAACTTTATTCAGCAAGCTTTTACTGAGTCTGGATTATTAAAAGGGGTGATTGATGCGCGTTTATATTGGATTCAGCAACAATATGAAACAGCATTAAATGCATTAACTCAGACCAATCCAATGGCTTTTGAACTCGCAGAATTGCAACGGATTGAAATTTATTTATCCCAACAAGAGGGTGAAAAGGCTTTAACGCATCTCGAATTTTTGAATCAACATGAATTATCGCCATGGTTGCAAAAAGTCAGCACTGCCTATGAGCAGCGTTTAACCACGCTATGGGGCATGTTTGCGTTGCAGTTTCCTTGGTTGTATTTGCGTTCGACACGTTATGGACATTTAGATGAGCTGACAAAACAAGCTTGGTTGGAGCAATTATTATCTGCATTTGATCAAGCTGATGTCGATGACTTACAGCATTTAAAGCAGCGTTATTTGGATTTGCAAGATCAAATAACAGAGCGTAAATATGCGGTCAAAGTGTTGTGGTTAAAAGTCTTGTCTCGTATGCCAGAGATGAGTCAGGAACATGAGCAATTGGCTATTCATTTACTTGAACAGCAATTTAACAAAGAAGTGTTCTTTTTGTGGTTCCAGCAAAAAATGTTGAAGCAAAACCCTGACTATGTGGCTGTAGAACAGCAGATTCAACGTTGGGAAGAAAAGTATCCTGCACTACCTGTTTTTAGTTTTGCAAAATGGAATATTTACCAAGCGACAGAACGCCAAGCTGAGGCGGATGCATTATTAGAATTATATCCAGATGATGTATTAATGAGTTATTTACGTATCAAGTCAGCTTTAAATCAGCAGGAATATTTGACCAAACAATTAAATTTAATATTTGAAAATAATGCTAATTTTATGGAAATTAGAATATAAGGACATAATATGCAAAAAGATTTAGCTCAATATTCATTGATTCATACTCAACACGTAGCTTGGGGGGATATGGATGCTTTTGGTCATGTAAATAACGTGCATTATTATCGTTATATGGAAAGTGCGCGGATTGGTTATTTAGATCAGTTGGATATATTTAATCAGTCTGTGGTTACGGTTGTTGCTTCAAGCCAGTGTAAATATTTAAGCCCCGTGGTTTATCCTGATATTTTAAAAGTGGCAACGCGCGTTGAAGAATTAAGAAATAGTGCATTTCGTATGGGTTATATATTAGATCTCTTTCATAAATCAAAAAACGATCTTCTTTTTGGTTAATATTTGCACTCCGGATTTCTTAGCATTCGTGCATAATCTGCGGATGAAATACATCGATTCAAACAAGCTTTCTGATCCTCAGT
>NZ_VPBO01000012.1:0-83272 GCF_013418655.1 Acinetobacter sp. YH12128
TGCTGTGCCGTCTGCATTTAATGTTGCGTCAGGCGATGCTGGTTTTAAAGTATCTTTACCACCTGTTACGGTAGTTGGATCAGAAGTATTTCCTGCTGCATCTTTCGCTGTCACTTGGGCAGTTTCACCATCGGTCACTGCTGGCGATACAAGGATTTCAAACTCACCTAGACTATTCGCAGTTCCTGAACCAATTAATTTGCCATTTTCATCGCGCACTTCAACTTTTGCACCCGGCTCAGTTTTACCCGTTACTACTGTGCCGTCTTCATTTAATGTTGCGTCAGGCGATGCTGGTTTTAAAGTATCCTTACCACCAGTAACGGTTGTTGGATCAGAAGTATTTCCAGCTGCATCTTTCGCTGTCACTTTGGCAGTTTCACCATCGGTCACTGCTGGCGATACAAGGATTTCAAACTCACCTAGACTATTCGCAGTTCCTGAACCAATTAATTTGCCATTTTCATCGCGCACTTCAACTTTTGCGCCCGGCTCAGTTTTACCCGTTACTACTGTGCCGTCTGCATTTAAAGTTGCATTAGGCGCATCAGGTTTGGTGGTGTCTTTTGCAGTCGCTTCTGTCGGTTCTGACTCATTGCCTACTTTATCTGTCACAGTAACATCAACAGTTTCACCATTGGTTAATGGATCTTTAAGTTCAACATCAAAATTCCCTGATGAATCCACTGTACCTGTGCCAATGATTTTGCCGTCTTGATCTTTCACTTCTACAATAGTACCCGGCTCGCCTTTTCCTGTGGCGTGCTCACCATCATCGGTAACCACCACATCTTTAGGTGCATCAGGTTTGGTCGTATCTTTTGCAGTAGCTTCTGTTGGTTCTGACTCATTGCCTGCTTTATCTGTCACAGTGACATCAACGGTTTCACCATTGGTTAATGGATCTTTAAGTTCAACATCAAAATTACCTGATGAATCCACTGTGCCTGTGCCAATGACTTTGCCATCTTGATCTTTCACCTCTACCGTAGTACCCGGCTCACCTTTACCTGTGACGTGCTCACCATCATCGGTGATCACCACATCTTTAGGCGCGTCCGGTTTAGTCGTATCCTTAGAACCACCAGAAGAATCAGATCCACCACCAATAGCTGCACCCAATAAACCAGCGCCACCTGCTCCCGCAATCCACGGTAAAATTACACCTGTCAAAGAATCGTTATAAAGCAGCGGTTCAATTTCATCTAAAGGTTGATACTGAATAACATCCGCAATATCACCATTGGCTGTTGTAAATTTTGCCCAATACAATGTGCCGTCTTCATCCTCAAACACCAAACTATTATCTGGTGTCACCTCACTAAAATAGTTTTGTACAGTAATCACTTCCCCATTTTTTAAGGTGATTATTGCGTCAACACCATTCTTTGTAATTGAAGCAACATCTTCTTTCGGGATTTTGACGACGATGACAGAATTTTCGATAAGCCCCACTTGATTGGATTCAACTTGATCCAAAACTTTATGACTTTCTTTAGAAATGACAGAAATTTGCGGCATGGGTAAAACCTCATTTATTTGTATTAGGGCCGTTTTTATGTTTTTAGTTTTGTAATGAATTGTTGGTGCTTAATAATTTCTTTAATTACAACTCATTAAAAACGAATTTTTAATTGTGTGCGTTATATCACGCTTTGTATTTATTTTGCACAATTGCTTGAATATTGTATTATTTTTATCAATAGGCTCAGATTTTAGATCCATCTTTATACAAGTAATAACAAACACTTATTTGTGTGATGCAAGTCACAATAATACCGATGAATGACCAGTCATAATTTCCCCCCATTTTGATGTACCATGATGAAACATAACTATAAATAAAAAAAAGGAAATGCTTAAGCATTTCCTTTTTTAAGTCACACAAAACAGTTTTAGAAGTTTTCAGGGTTCTCCAAACGACGAACTTCTTGCACTTTCTCTGGATTATGTACAGCAGCAACACCATCATCCGCTTTGGTATCTATTAATGCTTCTGGGTTATATACCGTGATGGTTTCATTACCATGTATATCTTCGCCCACGATATATTGGAAACCCTTTTTATTCATTTTATGGCACATTCTTTGATACCAACCTTTGAAACCTTTGGTTTCTTCATTCGGGTTGTAATAAAAAGCATTCATCACAGCGGGTAAACCTAGGCCACACACGAGGCCCGACATTAAGACTGCAATAAATGTATATCCAATCAAAATACTGCTGTATTCACTGAGTTCAGGAATATTGGCAACAGCAAGGATTAAGGCCAATGAAATACCGCCACGAACCCCACCCCACGATAAGATGGCAAGGCTACCGTTGTAACTTTTTTTGCGGAAACTTGGGAAGAATGCAAAAGATAAATAGTTTGCTGCAAAGCGCGATGCATGCAAAATGATAAACGCCACCATACCGCCTAAAATTAAGCTGATACTTAAATCTAAGATAAATAACTCGAGACCGATCAGGGTAAATAAGAAGGAATTGATGATTCCTTCCACGGTATGCCAGAAATGGTTCACTTCCCTGATTTCTCGGTCTTGGAGGATTTCTTTCCATTTATTCCCAACGATCAGACCACCAATAACACATGCAATTGGTGCAGATGCATGTGCGAATAAAGCGACTAGATATGAACCACTTGCCAATAATGCTGTGGTTAAAATCAAGGACTCCATTTCATGTTTACCGCGGAGTAAACGTAAAATCCCTAAACCAAATGCCCAACCAATAATGACTGCAACAACAATTTCATATAACAGTGTTTCAAGCGTACCAATGACGGTAAAATGTTCACCTTGCAAAACATTGAGTAAAGTCATAAACACAGCAATACACATGGCATCATTAAAGAGCGATTCGCCTTCTAATTTCACCATCAAATGATGTGGGGCACGTACAGAACTTAATACACCTTTAACCCCAATTGGGTCAGTCGCACCTAAAGCAGCGCCTAATAATAACAACACCAATAAATCAACATGATGACCAATTAAGAACTGATAACCATATAAAGCAACACCAAAAAACACCGCACAAAGCACCAAGGCAATACTGGCCAAAATACTGATCGGCTTCCAATGTAAACGTAAATCTGAAACTTTAAATTTCAAGGCTGAAGAGGTCAAAATAAAACAAATCACGCCATTAATTAAAAAGTCATAAAAGTCGATATGACGAACGGCTTCTTCAATATTGTGCAAATTAATCGTCACAAATTGATTGCCATTGAGTAAACTCGCACCCCATTGCAAAATAAAGACAAAAATTGCAGAAACAATGGGAACACCTATGGCTTGTGGAAAAGCCAAGATACGTTTATTAAAAATGGTGGTTGCAATCGAAAGTGCAAAAATAACGGTAAAAACCTGTAGAAAAAAATAATTTCCCATTTCGTTCCCAATTTTGGTGCTCTGTCGCCTACAGAGTGAGATATAGGTATTTTAAAAATAAATACTAAATTATTTGGTATTTAAAAATAAAATATTTTAACGAATTTTATCTAAATACCGTGTATAAATTCAGTTTTTTTCACATCTTTTATCAAGATCATTTAACATAGCAAGCCTGCATCGATTTTATGCATTTTTATCCTCTAATTTATTTCTCCTATGCATCAGACCATTAAAACTATTTTTCGACTCTTTTTTGCTGCTGTGATCTTTATCATTACGGCGGCCCTGATCCTGACTTGTTTTAGCAAGACACAGGAAATTTTACGTGCTGAGCACTATTTTAGTCAGGCAAAAAAGGTTTCACTGGATTCAACACCCAAAGAACAATTGGTTTTGGTCTCCAATAATGAATCACCCGATCGTGCGATTTTTATCATGCTGGCGAATAATGGTTATCTTGCCAAACTGAATTGTGAAAACTATGCACAAGATATTTGTCTCGATGAATTTAATCAGCAACACACCCGACAAATTCAACACCTCGATTTACTGAAAATCGGACAATTTCAATATATCCAAAATGTGAGTTTCACCAATAGCCGCACTGGACAAAAACAACAATTACGCTATAGCGATGCCCAATTAAAACAGTTCTATCAAAACGATATTTCAGGCCTTAAATATACTGTTTTTGGCGTGGCTTTATTCGCATTTGCCGCATTGTATGTCAGCTATCGTATTGTTCGAAACTTTAAATCATTTCTTAATAAATAAGTTTCAATCTATTTTTCAATGAAAAAAAGAGGATGTTTGCATCCTCCTTTTTTTGTTTTAAATGGTTTGGTTAAAGGTATCACAGCTATTGATATTGCCTGATTTCAACCCTGTCTGGAACCATTTCATACGTTGTTCACTGGTGCCGTGCGTGAAGCTATCTGGGACCACTTGCCCAGTTGCACTTTTCTGTAAATAGTCATCACCAATCTTATGTGCAGCGTCCATCGCTTCTTCTACATCACCCTGCTCTAAAAATTGGGTACGCTGTTGATTATGATGCGCCCAAATACCCGCAAAGCAGTCTGCTTGTAGTTCTTGCATGACCGAATAACGATTACCTTCAGCTTTAGACGCTTGCGCACGCGCCTGCTGAACTTGCTCAGAAATACCTAAAATCGTTTGGATATGATGTCCAACTTCATGGGCAACCACATAGGCTTGCGCAAAATCACCCGCCTGATCTTGACGACTCAATTCAGTTTGATTTTGTTCACCCGTGATGCCCATTTGCGTACGCATATCTTTAAAGAATGCAGTATCAATATAGACCTTCTGATCTGCTGGGCAATAAAACGGCCCCATTGCAGCTTGTGCTGTACCACAACCCGAATTGACCACACCATTAAACATGACCAATTTAGGCGCTTTATACTGGGCATTTAACTGTTCTTGGAAGACTTTAGTCCATGTATCTTCCGTATCGGCCAAAACCGTTCCAACAAAATCCATCGCTTCTTGTTGTTCAGGTGTTGGATTATCCAAACCTTTGACTTCAGCCGTTTGACCCTGTGAAGTCACTTGTTTGGTCGCCTGATAAGCTTGCTGCGGATCTACACCAAAAAATTTCCACGCAACAAATGCCACAACCAAACCGAGAATACTGATACCACCCGCTTTTGCACCGCCACCACCGCGACGGTCTTCTACGTTTGAACTCACTCTTCGACCTTTCCAGCGCATAGTGATCTTCCTTATATAAAATAGTTGATATCCGTGCGTTTACAGATTAATCCTTTTGCGACTTTGGCCATACTTTTTGAATTAAAGATACGACGCACAGCACGATTAAACCTGCAATAAAACCTGTCACTAAATTGATTAAAGTCGGTGTTAATGCACCCACAATACTGCCAACTGTAGGAATATGTTCAGCATAATCTACAGAGCCTTTAATAAAATGGTGTAGTAAAGGCACACCATGGGTAATGATGCCACCACCCACTAAAAACATGGCAATCGTACCGACAATGGTCAATGTCTTCATCAACTTAGGTGCAAATGCTAACAAACCTTGTCCAACAGTCTTTTTGAATTGTGATGCTTGTTGAGTGAGATAAAGCCCCAAGTCATCAATTTTGACAATCATCGCGACAAAACCATAGACACCAACGGTCATTAATATTGCAATCACCGAAAGTACCATGACCTTGGTCCCAAATGCCGCAGTTGCAACCGTACCTAATGAAATCACCACAATTTCAGCAGATAAAATAAAATCGGTCCGGATGGCACCTTTGACTTTTTCTTTCTCAAAAGTCACCAAATCCGTTTCAATATGAGTCATCTCTTCACGAGCAACTTCTTCTGTTTTGGCTTTTTTATGATGCAAACTATGCAGGACTTTTTCCACACCCTCATAGCACAAAAACAAACCACCAATCATCAAAAGCGGTGTAATCAGCCAAGGTGCAACCACACTGATCAATAAAGCAGCCGGAACCAAAATTAATTTATTAACAAAAGATCCTTTGGCGACAGACCAAACGACAGGAAGTTCACGATCGGAACGGACACCACTGACTTGTTGTGCATTCAGTGCTAAATCATCTCCAAGGACACCCGCTGTTTTTTTGGCTGCCATCTTACTCATCACAGCAACGTCATCCAACACAGTTGCAATATCATCAAGTAAGATTAATAAGCTACTCGCCATTATTTTTATCCTTTAGGCATTTTTTAATATTCTAATTCTATTTAACGCTAAAATTGTATTTAGTTTTTTAATAATTAACAAAATATTCACCCATTTTTCAGTCAATTGTGCTGTGTCAGTAACAATCAAAAATAGAATGCCGTACAATGGGGACATTCTTTGAAAATCAGCCGTAGCTTTGACTACCACTTTGGAACAGATAATGAGTACTCAAGATAATCGTCCAGTGATTTTGACTGGCGACCGTCCGACTGGACAATTACATTTAGGTCATTTTGTAGGTTCTTTACGTTCACGTGTAGGTTTACAAGATTCGCATCATCAACATCTCCTTTTAGCTGATGCTCAAGCCTTAACTGATAATGCCGATAACTTCGAAAAAGTTCGTCGCAATATTATTGAAGTCGCAACCGATTATCTTGCTGTAGGAATTGACCCAACCAAAACCACGATTTGCGTTCAATCATGCTTACCAGCATTGAATGAATTGACCATGTTATATTTGAACTTTGTGACGGTGTCTCGCTTAGAGCGTAATCCCACCATCAAATCTGAGATTCAAATGCGTGGATTTGAGCGTGATATTCCTGCAGGTTTCTTATGCTATCCAGTGGCTCAAGCTGCCGATATTACAGCGTTTAAAGCATCTGTCGTTCCAGTGGGCGAAGACCAAATTCCAATGATTGAACAAACCAACGAAATTGTTCGTCGTTTAAACCGTCAAATTGGTCGTGACGTACTTCCTGAATGTAAAGCTTTACTCTCTAATGTAGGCCGCTTACCAGGTTTTGATGGTAAAGCAAAAATGTCTAAATCTTTGGGCAATACCATTGTGCTTGACGCGACTGATAAAGATATCAAAAAAGCCGTAAACGCAATGTATACCGATCCAAATCATTTACGTATTGAAGATCCAGGTCAAGTGGAAGGTAACGTGGTATTTACTTACCTTGATGCATTCGACCCAGATAAAGATGCTGTTGCGGAACTGAAAGAACACTATCGTCGTGGTGGCCTAGGCGATGGTACGGTGAAAAAGCGTCTTGAAGGTGTGCTAAAAGAGCTCATCGGCCCGATCCGTGAACGCCGTTTAGAATTGCAAAAAGATCCTGACTACATCATGGATATTTTAAAAACCGGTACCGATAAATGCCGTGATATTACCCAACAAACGTTGGATGAGATTAAATCTGGACTGGGTGTATTCCACTTCTAAATTTAAAAAATTCCATAAAATTAAGCCTTTCCAATGTGAAAGGCTTTTTTATAGGCACTTTTTGTGAAAGTATTCACAAAATCTCCTTAGTTTTAACGTTAGGTAACATCACTTAACGTGAACACCAATGAAATGACTGACCGTTCACTCTATTATCTATTTATGTTTTAGGAATACCTAAATTCATAACATTTCTCCTTTACCGAACCTGTGGAAACAGATTCGTTGTTATACGCAATGAACACCCCAATCATTGCGTATTTTTTTGTCTGAAAATTAGGGTGTGTTGACATTTACAGCCGATAAATTGAGCTAAAGAGGCAACCATATAAATATACAAGCTAAAGCAACAGCGCTTTGATAGTTACGTTTTAGCTTATCGTATCTTGTGGCAATTCCTCTAAATTGTTTTAATCTACAAAATGCATGTTCAACTAAATGTCTGATTTTATACATATACCAGTCCATATCATCATTGCTAGATTTGGCATTTGATCTTCGAGGAATGTTTGCTTTCGTATTACTTTCTCTAATTTTCTTTCTGAAACTTTCTGAATCATAGCCTTTATCTGCACATAAGATTTTCGTTTCTTTTAATTCCAAAGCATCTATTAAAGCAGGTGCAACTTTCACATCATGAGTCGTGCCATCAACAATAATAAACTCGATAGGATTTCCATTCGCATCAACAGCTAAATGGATTTTAGAACTATTTCCACCGATACTTTTAGAATTAGCTTGATAATTAATACCTGTCGCATGCTGATGCGCTCTGACATGACTGGCATCAATAAAGATCCACTCTAAATCTGCATGACTAGACAATAATTTAAATATTCTGAGTAACTTACTGTCTTTACTCCATCGACTAAACTTCTTAAAAATAGAGTTTGGCTTGCCGAAAGTATCGGGTAAATCACGCCAAGCACATCCGGTTCGAATCCGATAAAGGATTACTTCGATAAACAATCTTAAATTATGTTTGAGATAAATACCGAATTTGGAGATGAGGAGCACTGCTCCGTAAGATTTCAGCCTAGACCAGTGTTGATCATTCAGCATTATATGAGGCATAGCGAGAAGTGAATTTAGCTTGGCGATTGAATTCTACTTTCTCGCTATTTTTTTGAACAGCAAATGTCAACAGACCCTAATGTAAATATTTTAAATTTTACTATTGAAACAATAAAAAAACCCGCATTAAGCGGGTTTTTTATTTCAAAAACTAAATTAGTTTTTATGACGCATATGAGGGAATAAGATTACTTCACGAATACTTGCAGCATTCGCAAATAACATCACCAAACGGTCAATACCAATCCCCTCACCCGCTGTAGGAGGTAAACCGTATTCCAATGCTTCAATGAAGTCTGCATCGTAATGCATTGCTTCATCGTCACCCGCATCTTTTTCAGCAACTTGGGCTTGGAAACGTTCAGCTTGGTCAATCGGATCATTTAACTCTGAGAAACCATTTGCCAACTCACGACCACCGATGAAGAATTCAAAACGGTCCGTAATATGTGGATTTTCATCATTACGACGTGCCAATGGTGAAGTTTCCGCTGGGTATTCTGTGATGAATGTCGGTTGACGAAGTTCTGTTTCAACAGTTTCTTCAAATACGATGGTTTGAAGTTTGCCTAAACCAAAACCAGGTTTTACTTGCTCTTTCAGTTCATTTTTAACAAAATTTGCAAGGAACTCACGATCAGATACATTTTCAGCAGTGAACGTTGGGTTATGTTCAAGAATCGCATCAAACATCGAAATTTTCTTGAATGGACCTTTGAAGCTATACACTTCATCACCATAAGGCACATCAGTCGAACCTAATATGTCAATGGCCAATTTTTCAAGCATATTTTCTGTCAAAGCCATCAAGTCTTTGTAGTCTGCATACGCTTGGTAAAATTCAATCATTGTGAATTCTGGGTTATGACGTGTTGATACACCTTCGTTACGGAAGTTACGGTTAATTTCGAACACACGCTCAAAACCACCAACGACCAAACGTTTTAAGTAAAGTTCAGGCGCAATACGCAAGAATAAAGGCATATCCAATGCGTTGTGGTGAGTTTCGAATGGACGCGCAGACGCACCACCCGGAATCACATGCATCATTGGTGTTTCAACTTCCATGAAACGCTCATTGCTCAAATATGAACGAATACCTGACACCACTTTTGCACGAATTTCAAAAGTTTTACGTGTTTCTTCGTTCATGATGAGGTCTAAATAACGCTTACGGTATTTAACTTCAGTATCAGTCAAACCATGGAATTTGTCTGGAAGTGGACGGAGTGATTTGGTTAAAAGCTCAAAATGTTCAATATGAACATAAAGGTCACCTTTACCAGAACGACCAATATAACCTTTAATGGCAATAATATCGCCCAAATCGAGTGCTTTAATAGTTGCAAGAACATCAGCATCCAACTCTTTACGTGGTACATAAAGTTGGATACGACCAGTCATATCTTGGATTACGATGAATGAACCGCGGTTCAACATCACACGACCAGCAACTTTTACATAAACCTTTTCGCCTGCTTCAATTTCTTCTTTTGATTTTTCAGCGAATTGATCTTGTAGGTCTTGTGCATAGTGTTCACGCTTAAATGTGTTAGGCCACGGGCTAACACCTGTTTCCTTGGCGTGCTCTTTGATGTGCTCTAACTTGGCATGACGCTGTGCAATTAAATCGTTTTCGGAAATGGCTTGTTCAGAAGTCGATTGAGCGTTATGTTGCGTCATCTCTGTCTCAAATAGTTAAAAAACGGAAGTTGCATAGCATAGCAGATTTCCTTTGAATTGAGCAGTAAGCAATGTGCGCATTTTTTCAATAAGTTGAAATTTATCAAAGTAAATTGTTTTGACAGCTATACCTTCTGGTTTGCTTAATCCATACCTTTCAGATATGCACGAGATAAAAGTTAAATATTTAAACTTAGCAAGCCAATATTTAGCGATATCACAACGACAACTACGGACTTTAAAATATTTATAACTATCAGTATATTGAAATATATTTTAATAGCTTAATTCAACCTTTTAATCTATTTTCTTTAAGACTAAAGTCTTTTAAATGCCTATAAATTAGACCAAAAGCTAAATTCTCTTTTTGACAATTCTATCTACAATGAAGTCATAAAATTGTTGAAAAATAAAATATTCAACACATCCAAAATGTCTGAAAACAGTGTGTAGAAAAACAATGACTTCCTGCTTATCGAAAATTCTGTTTTTACATGGATTGGATTCTTCCCGTGAATCCACTAAATTCCATGCCATCGATGCAAAACAAAAATTCTGCATTGAAGTGGACTATCGCAACTTAAATTTTCAAACTGTTGCGGATTTTTACCACGAGAGTATTGAAACCATTAAGCCCGATATCATCGTCGGGCATAGTCTCGGGGCATATTGGGCATTAAAAATGTCGCTGTTTCATCGCATTCCGTGTGTAATTGCCAACCCGAGCCTGCATCCAGACTTTCGCGACGACTACCCTGCAATCAATGAAATGGATTTGGATCACGATATTCCACAAATTGCCTATATCGAACGTGGTGATGAAATCTTAGATATGTATGAAGCAGAGCAACAACTCGAAGATTATATGCAAGTTCAAGTCATGGATGGCGGACACCATCGTCTACAATGCCCTGAAAATATTAATGATTTAATCCAGCATCTCGAATTAAACTACTTAAAAAAATAAATCATAATATTCATCATAAGCAGCAACGTCGTTTTTATCAGACATAAAAAAGCCCTGTCATAGACAAGGCTTTTTACATTTTAAAGCTGACGCTTAGGCAGCATCTGCTTCAGGACGTGTTTTATCATCTAAAACAGACCAGATATTTAAACCTAAATCTTTATGCAAGTCAGGCAAATCTAAGAAAATGCTTGCGCCTAAAACTTGGTGTTTACATTTTTCAGCCAATTGTTTCACTGCACGAAGCGTACCGCCCGTCGCCAATACGTCATCTACAATAATCACTTTTTGTGATTCGATTTCAGCTGACATTTCAAGACGATCTAAACCGTATTCAAGGCTGTAACCCACACCGACAACTGGTGGTGGTAATTTGCCTGCTTTACGTACCAAGACCAAACCTTTACCCGTACGCTGGGCAAGTAAGCTTGCCAAAACAAAACCACGCGCTTCAACTGCAATAAAGCTATCTACTTCTGCCAATTGCTCAGCTGGAATACTTGCAATTAGGGCATCAGTTAACGATTCGATGTTATTCATAAATAACGGCGTAAGGTCAAAGAAACAAATTCCTGGTTTTGGAAAATCTTGGACAGTACGAATGTTAGACCACAATGCCGCAGCAGTAGAATTACTCATAATAGGAGAAAATAAATTAAGGAAGGAATGTGTGAATTTTAACGCGATTTGAGAGAAAAGAACAGCTAACGCCCATCTAAAATGCATATTTAAAATACAGTGATTTTACATAAGTTATTGATTATTAATATTGTATTTATTTAAAAAATATCAAATATATATTTGCCTAATCATAAAATAAAAGATTTTAGAGATTTTTTCTGCAAGACTTTAGTCTATGAAGATAGAAAAAGCGGTATTTAGAACCCAATTCACGGAAATGAATTCAAATATACTTTTCAATAGGCATAAATATTGTCAGACAATTTTTCCCAGATCTGGGGTTTTGATGATATTTATTGTCCCTCACTGCCATTCTGCTTTTAATTTCACTCATTAAACTCTTAGCCACTTTACTTTATAGTCAGAACTGCGTAAAAATTTAGCATAAGAGTCTACTGTATAAGGCGATTTAACCTTAAGGAATAAACTTATACAGTTATGAAGTATTTACTGACTTAATTTTGTGTCAGTTTTTGGAGAATGGAATGAAAAAGTATCAGTGCATCGTTTGTGGATGGATTTATGACGAAGCAGAAGGCTGGCCACAAGACGGTATCGTGGCAGGGACTAAATGGGAAGATATCCCAGATGATTGGACTTGCCCAGATTGTGGCGTCTCAAAAGTAGATTTTGAAATGGTTGAAATCTAATAAATAGAATCTAAGACCATCATCGTTATGGTCTTTTTTTTGTCTTTAAAAAATATGAAATGTGTTTGGAGTTGAGTATGCACCCTATTGTCATTATTGGTTCTGGTATGGCGGGATATGCCGTTGCGCGTGAATTTCGTAAGTTAAATCCTGAACTAGAACTTATTATGATCTGTGCAGATGATGCCATTAACTATGCTAAACCGACATTATCCAATGCGCTCGTTGGTAATAAAACTCCTGAGCAAATCCCTCTAGGGGATGCCGCAAAAATGTCGGCTCAACTCAATATGCAAATTATTAATAAGAGTTGGGTGAAAGCGATCGATGCAGCAAAACATGAGCTCACCATCGAAAGCCAAAATGGAACTCAAACACAACTGTATTCAAAACTTGTTTTAGCTGTCGGTGCAAATCCAATTCGCTTAGCTATTTCGGGTGATGGCAGCGAAGACATTCATGTCGTCAACAATTTAGATCACTATAAAGCATTCCGTAAACAGCTTGCAGCACGTGAAGATAAACGTGTGGTGATTTTAGGTGCAGGCTTGATTGGCTGTGAATTTGCCAATGACCTCCAAAATACTGGGGCGAAAGTATCGGTAGTTGATTTAGCTCCGCAACCTTTAGGTCGTCTACTGCCGTCTCATGTGGCCGCTAAATTCCAAAGTAATTTAGAGGAAACGGGCATTCAATTCGTTCTAGGCACGACTGTTGAAAAAGTCTCACGTATTGAAAATGGTGACTATCAAGTGAGCCTTGCCAATGGTCAAAGCTTAGTGGCAGATGTTGTGTTGTCTGCGATTGGTCTACAGCCTGAGATTAACTTAGCAAAACAAGCCGGCATTCACACCAGCCGCGGTGTATTAACCAATAAAGGCTTAGAAACCAACTTGGCAGATATCTATGCTGTCGGTGACTGTGCTGAAGTTAATGGTACCCTTCTGCCATACGTCATGCCGATCATGCAACAAGCACGTGCTTTGGCAAAAACCCTCAATGGTGAACATACCGCTGTGCATTATCCAGCCATGCCTGTAGCTGTTAAAACACCTGCTGCACCTTTAACTGTCCTTCCTGCGCCAATTGATGTAGAAACCCAATGGGAAACAGAAGAGCTTGAAGATGGCATGATTGCCCGTGCGATCGATCAAGATGGCGTATTACGTGGATTTGTACTGCTTGGTGCAACTGCTGGGAAGCAACGCTTAACTTTGACTAAGCAGGTTCCGGACTTGATTCCCGCTTCAGTTTAAGGTTTAAATACAAGGACGTCCTGATAATAATAGACGTCCTTTTTAAAGGAAAATAACAATGAATAGTGCCCTTCAGTTTAATATTTCACCTTATGCCTCTTTTATGCATGAAACTCGCGTTGAGTTAGGCAATGGCATTGAACTTCATGTCGAGGTGGGTGGTCATCCTGAAGATCCTGCAATCTTATTGATTATGGGACTCGGCGCACAAATGTTGTATTGGCCCGATTTCTTTTGTAAGTCCCTAATAGACCAAGGTTACCGTGTTATTCGCTTTGATAATCGTGATATTGGTCTGTCGAGTAAAATTCGTAACCCAGGCCCACGTCTTAACACCTTTAAATTGATGGGACGTTTTGCCTTAGGTCTAGAGAATCAGGGTGCGCCCTATGATCTATACGATATGGCAGACGATGTTGCACTATTAATTGATCGTATGGGACTCGATAAAGTCCATATTTTAGGCGCTTCAATGGGCGGCATGATCGCTCAAATCGTGGCAGCACGCTATCCAGACAAAGTGCACAACTTAAGCTTACTTTTTACCAGTAACATCCAACCCTTACTTCCACCGCCATTTCCAAAGCAATTATTTAGTCTAATTGAAAAACCTGAATATAACGATGAAGATGGCATTATTAACCATAGCCTGAAAGTTTTTAATATTATAGGCTCTCCAGGCTATATTAATCAGCTTGAAGTGATACAAACTGCACGTAAACTCTATAAGCGGAGTTATTACCCAGCGGGTGTACTTCAACAGTTTTTAGCAATATTATGTACAGGTTCCCTGCTGCAGTTGGATAAACAAATTCAGCATAAAACCATTGTGGTTCATGGAGCTCGTGACCGTTTGCTGCCGCCAAGCCATGGTAAGGCCGTTGCAAAGGCTATTTCAGGTGCTAAATTTGAATTAATTGATGGAATGGGGCATGATATCCCACCGCATTTTATTCCATATCTTAGCGGTTTGTTTGCTGATCACTTTAAATCATAAATTAGGACACTATGGCTGCATTACCATCCTTAAGACAGCTGTCATATCTAGTAACACTGTCAGAAACGCTACACTTTACTGAAGCTGCGCGTCGTTCTTTTGTCACCCAGTCTACTTTGTCTGGCGGGATCATGGAACTTGAGCGTTTACTAGGTGGCGTATTGGTAGAACGCGACCGTCAAAACGTGCGTTTAACTCCTCTTGGTGAACAAGTTGTCGGAAGAGCTCGAGTTCTATTGGCAGATGCGCAAGACCTAATGCGTTTAAGTCGTGAAATGAGCGAACCTCTAACGGGTGATTTACATCTAGGGGTCATTCCTACTATTGCGCCATTTTTACTTGCACCATTATTAGAAGAAGTGCATAAGCAACTACCAAAAATTCAATTGCATTTACATGAAGCACAAAGTGAAAAAATTGTTGAGAAACTCGAGCACGGTAATCTAGATATCGTATTACTTGCTCTTCCTTTCGATACACGTAGCTTGAAAGTTGCAGAAGTAAACAAAGAAAAATTGTTCTTGGTGTACAACAAAGCTGACCAAAATGCAGCTCAAGCGAAATCTTTAGACGACCTAGATTTATCTCGTTTAATGTTGCTTGAAGAAGGCCATTGCTTACGTGATCATGCTTTGAGTGCTTGCCCGATTGGTGAACGTAAAAATGACCATCGTTTAAAAGCAAGCTCTTTACCAACTTTGGTTGAGATGGTTTCCGCAGATTTAGGCTTTACCTTATTGCCTGAAATTGCAGTTCATACCAATATGATCAAAGCCAATGAAGATTTGGCTGTAAAAGAAATTGAAGCAAGTCCTACACGCACATTGGCATTGGTGACGCGTAAGAGTACGCCGCTTCAAAGTGAATTTGATGTATTGCTTCAAATCTTGCAGAAAATCACCAGTAATCTGCACTAATTCAATCCATGAATATTAAAGAGAGCCCTGTGCTCTCTTTTTTATTTTGCAGAAATTAATAATCCAGAAATAATAATATTGAGATGAATTTAAAATTGAAAATAAAAATATAGTATCTAGAAAAAAGAAAAGGCTAACCCAAATAGGTAGCCTGATAAGGTAATATATGACTTGATGTATATCTCAATTCATCGCCTCGATAATATCTTCACACTAGCCAGATAAGTAAGAAGATTAATACATCTTAGTAAAATATAACTTTCGTTAAAATCACTAGTTTCAGGTATTTTAGATAAAGTACGTCTGATTCATTTTCAAAGGGCTTTTTTCATAATTATGTTTTGTGCTATAAAATAACCATACATGAGAAATAAATCACATTATTTTAAATAGTCACTAATATTCATGTTTAAAATAACTAAGCAATAGGTGAATATTAACTCACATCAGAAACAGTTCAATTTATTAGTTGTCAAAATACTGCTTTCACATTTCATTTATTATTTTCAATTCGAATCGAAATCTGATGATTATTTAATCAATATTCTAAAAATAAAAACGAAAAAACTATAAATCTTTGCATTCAACATAATGAAAAACACAAAAAACCATACATTAATTAAATTCTATTATATCACAATAACTTAATTATACTTTGATGTATAAATCACTACTTCTAGGTATATTTTTCTAATTCACTTCCATGCACATTATGGAAATGCAATTTGATTAAAAATAATAAATGAGCGAAATGTATGATGAGTGAATTTTTATTACCAGTACCCGTTTTGATCATTGATCATCAATCAATGACTTCAAAAACAGTGCTGTTTAACATCTTAGGAGACCTCGGTTATCCTGAAGACCTCATTACATTTTCAGAAAATTTAGCAGATGCAGAACAACAAATTTTCAATCAATTGCCAAATTTAATCTTTTTAGTGGTCACGCAACAGTCTGATATCTCATTCATACATAAAATTAAGAAAATCTATCCTTCAAGTAATCTCATCATTTTAGTCAATGAACAGTCTGCAGATTTAACTTTACATGCGATTCAGTTAGGTGCAACTGCCTATATGTTGATTCAACAACCAATTGAAGACACTTATAACCAACTGAAAACCATTTTAAGAGGTGGCGCTGCCCTTCATCCTAGTTTTGCTAAATTTTTATTGAGTGAAACTTTTAGTCCGCAAAATGCAGCGCCGAAACAGCTCAGTCTAAATCCAGCAGAATATCAAATTTTGGATATGGTCAGCCATAGTGCGACTCAAGAGCAGATGGTCAATGAATTAAAACTTTCTACTTATCAAATTGATGGTTTTGTCAAAAATATCTACCGCAAAATTTGTAGCTACAGCTAAATTTAGCTGAGATAAAGGATTCAAAAACAATTTATAAATTTAAAAAAATAAAGGGAGCAGATGCTCCCTTTTACTTTGTTTAGCATATTTATTTAAATGCATCTAAAAGTACATGCTGTGAATTATGTGCTTCTTCGCCCTCTTGAACATGGGTACGAATCCAACGTCCATCACTTTGGAGTAACCAAGCTTGCTGATTATCTTTTAGATAATTCACTAAACCTAATTGATAAATACGCTTTTTCAAGGCTGGATCTTCAATTGGGAAACAGGCTTCCACACGATTAAATAAATTACGATCCATCCAGTCTGCACTTGAACAGTAAATCCGTGCATCGCCATTATTACTGAAATAATATACTCGGGTATGTTCTAAGAAACGGCCAACAATAGAACGTACGCGAATATTTTCAGACAGCCCCGGTAATCCCGGACGCAAACAACAAATAGAACGAATAATTAAATCAATCTGTACACCCGCTTGTGACGCTTCATACAGTTTATTGATCAACTGAACTTCAGTTAATGCATTAACCTTGACAATGATTTGCGCAGGCTTACCTGCTTTAGCATTAGCAATTTCATTATCAATATAATTGATCAGTTGAGCATGTAAGGTAAATGGCGCATGCAGCAATTTTTTCAACTTCGCCATTTTGCCCATACCGGTCAGCTCTTGGAAAATGCGATGTACATCCTCGCAGAGTTCTTTATCGGTGGTTAATAGGCCATAATCGGTATAGATACGCGCATTGCCCGCGTGATAGTTACCCGTACCTAAATGCACATAACGCACCAATTTATTATTTTCACGGCGTACCACCAAAATCATTTTGGCATGGGTCTTATAACCCACGATGCCATACACCACCACTGCGCCCGCTTCTTGTAATACATTGGCTACAGCAATATTTGATTCTTCATCAAATCGTGCACGAAGCTCAATTACTGCGGTAACCTCTTTGCCATTACGTGCTGCTTCCGCTAAAACTTGCACAATTTCAGAGTCTGCACCACTTCGATAAAGCGTTTGTTTAATGGCCAAAACTTGTGGATCACGTGCAGCTTCACGCAGTAGGTTAATTACAGGTGCGAATGATTCAAAAGGATGGTGTAGCAAAATATCTTGCTTTTGCATCGCACTAAAAATGTTTTCAGATTTTTTGAGTACTTTCGGAATAACCGGAATATGCGCGTCATAACGTAGATGTGGACGTTTAAAGTTTGACAGTAAACGTGCAAGGTTAACTGGTCCATCTACTTTATAGAGTTGCTCTTCTTCTAAATCGAACTCATCAAGCAAATATTCATAAATATGCTGCGGACAATTTTCTGTCACTTCCAAACGAACGGCGCGACCAAAACGACGTGAATTCAACTCACCTTTCAGAGCTTTAGCCAAATCTTCAACATCTTCATTCAAAGCCAAATCGGCATTACGCGTCACGCGGAATTGGTAGCAACCCGTCGCCGTCATACCGGGGAACAAGTCAGAGACATGTTCATGAATAATTGCCGATAGCATCACATGATGCTCTTTACCACCGGTTAATTCATCAGGGAGTCGAACGACACGCGGCAGCGAACGTGGTGCAGGTACAACGGCTAAGTCAATCTGACGACCAAACGCATCCTTCCCTTCTAGAGTCACAATAAAGTTCAGCGACTTGTTGACCAAGCGAGGGAATGGATGTGCGGGATCTAAGCTAATTGGCGTTAAAACCGGAGCAACTTGTTCTTGGAAATATTTTTTTACCCATGCCGACTGCGCTGGGGTTAATTCACCACGGCGTAGGAAGCAAATGTCTTCTTCACGCAGTTTGGGTAAAATTTCTTGATTTAAAATACGATACTGGCGCTCAATTGCCGCATGCGCTGTCGCAGAAATTTCATCTAATACTTGTTTCGGTGTCAAACCATCTGGACTACGGCTTTCATTGCCCAAGTCTAGCTGTTCCATCATTCCCGCAACACGAATCTCAAAAAATTCATCTAAGTTACGCGAAAAGATCAGCAAGAAATTCATGCGTTCAAGTAAGGGGTGTATCGGATCAACCGCTTGTTCGAGCACACGCAGATGAAAGTCGAGAATCGATAACTCTCGATTGATATAACGATCATTATAAGTATATTCAGTTGGTACTTGCGCGACTTCAGCTGCGGTATTCATTTCAAACCCATATTAAAAAATGTGTGCTGTACTCAGTTTAGTATGCTTCAAATTTGTGACAATTTCATAAAAAAAGCCCATTAATATGAGCTTTTTGTTGTAATTCAAATCGCTGCCATGCCATTTGACGAGTGTTTAGATCGTTCTTAATCTGGGATATGGCTATAACGCATATATTTTTGGATCATGCGCTTACGATAATTTAGCTTACGATCTTGTCGATTTTCATCATAATATTTTGGATTGGGTAAAATAGCCGCAATAAATGCCGCTTGCTCTCGGCTCAAACTCCGTGAACTTTTACCAAAATAGTGCTGTGTTGCAGCTTCGACGCCGTAAATGTTGTCCCCAAACTCAACCGAGTTGAGATATACCTCTAAAATGCGTTGCTTCGTCCACATGCGCTCCATCATCCATGTTGCAACGGCTTCCTGTCCTTTTCGGATAAATGAACGCTTATTATATAAAAATAAGTTTTTTGCCAATTGCTGAGAAATGGTAGACCCACCTGCAACAACTTTACCTTTATCCTTATTACGCTCTAGCGCAAACTGCATTCCTTCCCAGTCAAAGCCTTTATGCTGTAAAAATTTACCATCTTCCGCAGCAACTACAGCATGTTTGACATAGTCACTAATTTGGTCATAATCACGCCATTCATGCTTAATCGGTTTAGACGGCTCAGACCAATAATCTAATCGCATCATCATCGTGGATTCCACAGGATGTGTACGCCACCACACCAGACTACCAAAGATCCAAAGCTGTACCAAAAGCACAAGACTGACAAGAATTAACAATGTACGAACAATAAAGGCTTTCATGTCAGTGTGTTACTCCAGAAATTCTGTTTTTTCATGTTAAGCTTATTTTTAAATATTTTGACACAGTACAAGAATAGCATGTCTGAACTCAGCCCTCCTGCTGTATCAACCCGTAAGCTGCAAATCCAACTGTGGTGGATCACGGCACTCTTAATTACCATCAATGTTGGACTCTTTGGCTGGCAAGTGTTGCATGGAATGAACGTAAGCCAACCCGACACACTGGATGCTTTGCGTTGGGGTGCTGATTATGCACCTTTAACCTTTTTAGAGGAACCCATCCGCTTATTCAGCAGTATGTTTTTTCATTTTGGCCTGATTCACCTGATGTTGAATATGTGGGCTTTGTATATTTTTGGCAGTGTTGCCGAGCAAATGTTAGGTCGTTTCTACTTCCTCGGCCTGTATGTTTTAGCCGGACTGATGGGAAGTTTATTGAGTGGTTATTTAACCATTCAAGACAGTTATGCATTATTGGCCGAAGGTGCAGCCAATCAGCAACTTTTTCCGAGTATTGGTGCAGGCGCATCGGGTGCAGTGATGGGTCTCGGTGCAGCGCTGACGATTATTTCGCTGCTCCCCATGTTACCTAAACAGCAATTTTATCTGGATAAAAAAACCTTATTGATGGTGATGGGGATTAACCTCGCGATGGGCTTTATGATTAGTGGGATTAACAATGCCGCGCATATTGGCGGCATGTTGATGGGCGCTGCTTTGGCTTTCATTTGGTATTTAGGACAAAAATTACATCAATCCTTACTCATTCAAATGATCGGTCTAATCGCCGCAGCAGTCGGATGCTACCTGTTTTATCTGCATTGCCAACAATTAATCCAACCGATTTTACCGCTTTGGGAACACTTTATCCTGCTGATGAAGCAATCTCTCGCAGCACGTTAAACAGTGGAATGAACCCTGTGGCTATCAACACTGATATGTTGAAAACACATCAAATCATGTCTAAACCTGAACTGCGCACTGGGTTCCTGCTCCACTCTTAACTTGCTCGGCTGTTAAACATCTCCCCCCTTAACTATTCAGTTCACGCAAACTTTCTAAGGGTGGGATGTCGCAAAGATAACTTAAGCGATAACGTCCAATCAATGTACAGACTAAGGTCATGACCAGTGGGAGGATCAACCAAATTTCTGCATGTAGCTGGATGACCAGTTCCATTTTATAACTGACAATCGCACTGATTACTTCGGCAAAAATACACGCCACGACACCTGAAATTAGCCCCATCAAACCAACTTCCAAACTGAGCATCGACTTTAGCTTTTGCTTGGAACTGCCGAAGGAACGCAGTAATGCCACTTCTTTTTTACGTTCATCCATAAATAAATTCAAACATGCAACCAAGACCAAAATGCCTGAAATACTGACCAACAGCGCCAAGATGGTAATAATCTGAACCAATACGCTGACGATGCGTTTGATCTCATCCAAAATCAGACTGACATCAATAAACACGGTATTCGAAAACTGCTGAATTAGACCAATTAACTGATTTTTATCTTGCGGTGGAACATAGAAACTCCCCAAATAGCTGCCGGCATTTTCATCCATGGTTTGGGGAGAGAAAATAAAGAAGAAATTTGGACTAAAGCTTTCCCACTCCACACTGCGAAGGTTGATCACCTTGGCTTGTAAAATCCCTTCAGGAAGGCTAAAACTCAGTCGATCTCCAATTTGAATACCCAGTTCTTGTGCGGTTTTCACTTCTACCGATACTTCATTGACCTGTTGAAACTGCTGATTGCCCGCGATGATTTGATTATCTTTTGGAAAAGTTGCAGCCTGTGTGAGATTCAATTCACGGCGTAATGAATTATTGCTTTTAATTAAGGCATCCGAAAAAGGGAGATCATTTTTGGCAACTAATCGTCCACGAATATTCTGGTACATCGGCGTCCCTTGCCAACCATGCTGCTTGAGTTGTTGATTAAAATCCTGCAACTCAAATGGCGGTAATCCATAGACAAATTGGTTAGGTGTCCCTTGTGGTAATTGTTGTTGCCAACGTTCCAGCAAATCTGTACGTAATACCGCTAAAACCGTAATCAGACTTAGACCCAATGCTAATGCGGTAATTTGAAATGCCGTTTGATACGGTGTGCGTATATACGCTGAGATTTTCGTCCCCCAACTTTTCAAAGCCTTTAAACTGAGCCAGACCATCATATATAGGCCAACACACAGGAAGATGATGGCGCAAATCAGCCACAGGGTGAGTTGTAAATTTTCAGTTAAAACCACACAAAACACCACCAAACTGAGTGTTCCGAAACTGAGCATCCAAAGCATGGAACGTACAGAACGCTCTTGTTGTCGTATCACCCGTGCTGGCGGTGTCCCTAATAATTGCCAAAGACTTGGAAGAACAAATCCTAATAGCACAATCGCACTGGTGAATATTGCAATTGGAAGCGGGCCAAGCAGCATAGACAGGGCTGAAAACTCTAATTGTAAATTTGGAATCAGCTGTAGCATCAGTTGCAATAAGCCAAACCCCAATCCCAGACCAATCAAACTTCCAAACAGGATTGAAAGCCCGAGTACTACCAACAGTAAAGCCAGATAAGCACTTAATATTTGCTGTTTGGTCGATCCAATACAGCGCATCAGTGCAATGGCATCCTGATTTTGTTGTACATAGCGCTGGCTGGTTAATGCGATGGCGATGCCGCAAAGTAGAATGGTTAAAATATTGGCCAGCTGTAAAAACGTTTCAAGATTGGCAATCGGCTTCATCAAGCGGGTATTGCCTTCACTGGCATTTCTCAGTTTTAAACTGCTTTGAGCCACATCTTGAACCTGCGCATGATCTGAGTTAGCAGCACGGTCTTCGCTTTGATCGCCAAATTTCTGCTTATAGAGTTTTTCAAAGCGCTGGGTATTTTGTGAATCTCCAGCCATTAATAGGCGATATTCAATCCGGCTTCCTACTTGGATGGCATTGGTTCTCGCCACTTCAGACTGCGCAATCATAACCGTCGGTGAAAAGCCACTGAAACCGAGTTCCTGATTGGTGTCATGAATGATTTTGGCACTGACTTGAAAAGCAGCATCGGCAATATTGATCTGATCTCCAACCTTTACACCCAATAAATCCATGGCACGAGGACTTAACCAGACCTCACCTGCTTGTATGGAACGGTTTAGTTTCGGTTCTGTTTCGAGTTCACCTCTTAATGGAAATGCAGCATCAACGGCTTTGACATTGACCATGACAAATTGCTGATCAGTATGCGCCATGCTGCTAAATAGCGTGACATTGGATTGTTTTAATTGCTGTGTTTTGGCTTGTTGTTGCCACTCTTGTGGAATTGGTTCATTGGCTGTCAGCACCAAATCTGCTGCCAACATTTCAGCAGCTTGTAGCGCTACAGCATTTTGAATTTGTACATTACTAAACTTTAAAGCCGTGGTGGCACTGATCGCCAAGGTTAGTGCGATCAATAATAAATACACACCCGTGGTTTTAAAACTCAGTTGTAAGAGTGGTCGAAACAATGCCAAAAGATTCATGCAGCATCTCCTGTTCGATGCTCAATCAATTGACCATTGACCAATTCAAAGTGGCGCTGACATTGACGGGCCAAATCGGCATCATGCGTCACCAATACCAAAGTGGTTCCCATTTCACGATTTAACTGAAATAACAGTTGTTCAATTTCCTGTGCCGTTGCACTGTCTAAATTACCTGTCGGTTCATCTGCAAAGATCAGATCGGGTTCACTCACCAAAGCACGGGCAATCGCAACCCGTTGCTGCTCACCACCCGATAAAACTTTAGGGGCTTGATGCGCTTGGCGTTCTAGTCCGACCTTTGCTAACAGTTTTAATGCTTTTTCTTCGGCAGCTTTGACCTGAAAATTTGCTTGTAGCCGTAGCGGCAGCATGACATTTTCCAGAGCCGTTAAATGTGGCAACAACTGGAAAGACTGAAAGACAAAACCAATATGGGCCAAACGGACTTGAGCACGCTGTTCTTCATTTAATAGATGAATGTCCTGACCACAGACCCGTAATTGTCCCGAACTGGCCTGATCTAAGGTCGCCAAAATCCCCAACAAGGTGGATTTACCTGAACCAGAACGACCGGTAATCGCAACTTGTTCCCCGGCAAAGATTTCAAGATCGAGTTGTCCAAAGATCGATAACTGTTTTTGTGGAAGTTGTATCTTTTGTGTCAATTGCTGTGCAGAAATAATCGCCTGTGGCATGATGTCAACATCTGTCGTGAGTTGGGTCATATCTTCCCTATATGCAAAATCGCATTCAAAATAATCGTCTATTGAGTTACTTGCTGGCTATTGTACTGATGTTCTGCCCGATGCTGCTCTCTGCCAAAACCATTATGATTTTGGGCGATAGCTTAAGTGCGGGTTATGGTGTTTCAGTGCAGCAAGGTTGGGTTCACTTATTACAAAAACGTCTAGACCAACAGTATCCGAAACAACATAAAGTGGTCAATGCAAGTGTCAGCGGTGAAACCACCAGTGGTGCTTTGGCACGACTGCCTAAACTGTTGCAGACCCATCGTCCAGACCTTGTGGTGATTGAGTTAGGTGGTAATGATGGTTTACGCGGACAGCCCCCTGCACAAATTCAAAAAAATTTAGCGCAGCTGATTCAAAAAAGCCAACAGGCCAAATCGAAAGTGATTTTATTTGGAATGAAAATTCCACCGAATTATGGCAAGGCATATAGCCAAGCTTTTGAAAATAACTATCAAATGTTGAGCCAACAGTACAAAATCAAATTATTACCTTTCTTTATGCAAGGGGTGGCGGGACATAAAAATTTGATGCAACAAGATCAGATTCACCCGAATGCCAAAGCGCAACCGATTTTGCTGAATAATGCTTATCCATTGATCAAAGCAAGCTTATAAATTTAGTTGGTGAAAATCGGTTCATAAAAAAAGGCGCTTCATGAGCGCCTTTTTTAATATCTTGTCTTTACTGTAGTTTGCTTAGAAATCGTAGAAGCTTACTTCACCCGTTTCGAGTGAATACTCAGCGCCCACCACTTTTAATTTGCCTTGCGCAATTAAGTTTTCGAGGACTGCTGAACCATGACGAAGTTGATTTACTGATGCAAAAACGTTTGAACGTACTGCATGCATTGAAAGTTTTTCAAGGTCATCTTTCAATTCAGTTTGCATGAGTATTTCTACAGATGGACGAACGCGGTTCACAATCGACATCAAGTTTGCTGATGGTGGTGTCGCAGGATTAGTTAAAGCTTCAATCGTAGAATGAATTGCGCCACAGTGTGTATGACCCAATACAATGACCACAGGACATCCAAAGCTTTCTGCTGCAAATTCCACGCTACCGACTTGAGACGGTGCCACAATATTACCTGCAACACGAATCACGAATAAATCGCCTAAGCCTTGGTCAAATACCATTTCAGCAGGAACACGTGAGTCTGAACACCCTAAAATAATCGCAAAAGGTTCTTGGCTTTCGGCCATTTCAGCACGTTGTTGATGCGTCAAAAGCTTCGGGTGATTCGTTTCACCGTTTACAAAACGTTGATTCCCTTTCTTTAAACGATCTAAAGCTTCTGCTGCTGCTAGCATGTTCTAATTACCCTTATCCGAAGTTGCAATATTTTAATCCCAGTCGAATCGATTGTCACTTGCAAAAACAATTGCTGTGAATTTTTTCTACGACGATGCATCTTGATAGAAAATGCTACTCCACATTCATCAAAAAAAATTATTTTTTCTGTAATGGTTCACATTATTAAACCGCAAGTTTAACCACATCAAAAAAGCAATGGATGACAAAGGTCATTTTTAATTTACAATATATTTCATAAATATACGCTTTCGCTATTTCAGCCCATTCTGATAATAGTCATATAAATGATCTAAAAAATATATCGATTCGATTTAACTGGGGTAAACGTCAATGAAAGGACATCATTCACGCGTTTTTGGCTTTTTCAAGCTAGCAACAATTTGCTGTATGACGTTTACTGCCAACCACACTTTGGCTGCAAATCCGTCTCCCATCAGCAAAAACTTTGCCGTACCCTCTATCGTGCAAAATTATTTGAGCCAAGAACGTAAAGCGGCTGGTTTAGTCACACACAGTGTTCAAGTCGGGAATGTGAATTGGAGTTATAGCGAAGGTGGTCAACGCTCTAAACCGACCATCTTGCTCATTCATGGTTTAGGCGGCACACGTGATAATTGGAACCGTGTTGCGCATTATTTAACACCGAACTATCACGTGATCATCCCTGACCTTCCGGCCAATGGCGATACCCATGTCCCTGTCGATTTTGATGTCTCTGTCCCGAATGTCACGGAACAACTACGCCAGTTTGTCCTTAAAATAGATATTGAAGATAAACTGAATGTCGCAGGTCACTCGCTGGGTGGTTCCATTGCCACGGTATATGCCTCTCAATATCCTTTTGACACCCAAAGCTTATTTTTACTCAATAGCGCGGGCATTTATAAACAGGCCAATACCAGTTATACCCGTGACCCGTATAAACTTAAAAATTTAATCGTTTCAAAACCGGGTGATTTAGATGATGTTATGCATAAACTCATGCAAAATCCGCCCAATGTTCCAACACAGCTTAAAGAAGCGCAGGAAAATATTTTAATTGCGCGTGCGCCCTTCACTAGTAAAATGATCGATCAAGTCGTCACGCTCAATCGAATCTACACCCCTGAAACTTTTGCTCGATTAACACGAACGGTGGAAGCACCAACCCTCATCCTCTGGGGCAAACAAGATAAAATCTTTAATGTTGAAGTGGCTGGAGAACTCAAGTCTTTACTGAAACGTGCAGAAACCCCAGTGATTTTAAATAACGTCGGTCATATGCCAATCTTAGAAGCCGAACAACAAGTTGCAGACCATTACTTACCTTTCCTTGCGAAAAGTCAAAAGTTTAAAAATCCTTTGGTAGATAAACTGATTCAGTTAAACTGAGCATTCGCCATTTTTAGATACCCATCACTGGGGCTTCAGGGAAAGTATGCAGAAAAACCCGATGATTGAGCAGTTGATTGACGCTCAACTGAACTTTTTAGATCAGAGCTTTTCACACAATGATACCGTAGCCACTGAATTCACCCATTTTTATCAATGGTTTCGTAAACAATCTTTGCAGCAAATTTGGAGTTTTGATCAAATCAATGCCTTGTTGCAGAAACAAATTTTAAATACCCCTGCAAGTCAATTTCTAATTGAGCAAATTGCTGAACATATCAAATTTGCACTGATTCACCCTGCAAATGACAGCACTACGATTGCCGAAATCATTCCAGTGTTGACCATCGATAAAATTGCACAGTATGTGGCAAGTAAACAGGGACATCGTCAGCGTTTAATTCATACCATGGTCAACAATCCTGCATTTTCAGCCATGATCAGTCAATTGATTCAACATGCGATACAAGATTATTTAGATAATTCGGTGATTGCAAAATCTGTACCCGGTGTTTCACGATTTATGAAAATGGGGAAATCGGTACTGGAAAACGTCACAGATACCAATTTAGATAATGCGGTCAGTAAATATTTGCAAAAGAATATTTTAAAGCTCAGTCAAATGAGTGAAACCGTGTTAAATCAGCACTTTGATGATCATAAGCTGTACCATTTTCAAGCCAATTTGTGGCATAAAATAAAAGCGCTGCCAGTTTCGGTATTAAAGAACTATGTTGAAGTTCAGGACTTGCCGCAAACAGTTGCCATGGGCCATGAAATTTGGGACTTTATGCGACAGTCTGAGTATATGAAACAGCAAGTGCATGATGGCGTATACGCTTGGTACGTGCGTAATGCAGAACGCCCTTTTGATTTATTGCTGCGTGATTTAAATATTGATGAAGCACTGATTCAGCATGAACTTCAAAACTTACTCAATCCAATCGTACAACAGATGATAGAATCGGGTTATATACGTGAGCGTTCCCGTCTGTATTTAGAACAGTTTTACTACTCAAGTGAAGCACTGAAAATTTTAAATATCCAAGCATAAAAAAAGCCGCGTTAAGCGGCTTTTCTTTTGGAACTACTTAGAACTGGTATTTCAAACTTGCATAGTAAGCACGACCCGGCTCGTTATATGTTTGATTGACCGTTTTATCACGCAGTTTTTGCTCATCAAATAGGTTATTCACACCGATACGAGCACTCAAATCCGCATTAAATTTATAACCAAAGTTAATGCCTGCAATGCCATAACTTTTCACGCTATCCATCGCCAAGCCATCTTTGCTTTCAAGACTGGTTTCTGCATATTGACGTGGCTTTTGACGACCATATTGGGTATAGACAAAGTTACTGTCTAATCGATCCGTGATGTTGTAGTTCAAAATAGAGTTCAGTGTGTAATTCGGAATCACTGAAAGCGGATTGCCAGTACGTTTATCTTCAGAGTTGATCATATAGGTAACGTTATTGGTCCACGTGATATCACCCCAGTCCAAAGAAATACTTCCTTCAACACCTTCCACCAAGGCTTCTGGCGTATTCATCCAACGCAGTACATTATATGTTGTTCCATTTACTTCTAGTTCTTCTAGACGTGTATCCCCTGCAACGATCTTATTTTTATAATCATTACGGAACCATGCAAAGCTTGCATTTACGATGTCTTTTTCAAACTGTACACCTAATTCTTTATTCACTGAAGTTTCAGGTTTGAGATCGCCATTACCTTGTAATAAACATTGGCTCAGCCCAATTGGACAGCCATTACCGCGAGTGCTTAACAGATAACCTTCCGCATTTTGGTACATATTGGGTGCTTTATACGCCTTAGCTACACCACCTTTTAGTGTCCAATAGTCACCAAGTTTTTGCGTAATATTGAGACTTGGACTCCAGCTATCTCCCGATTTACTATGATTATCATAACGCAGTGCCAAAACAACATCGGTGCTTTCGCCCAAATTCATATTATTTTCAATATAGGCCGACGCAATCCGTGAATCCATTTGTGAACGGTCACCTGAAGTCAGCGCATCACCAAAACCGCCTGCGCCAGCTTGTGTATTAACCGTATCGGTAAAGTCATCTTCGACCCACTCAGTGCCTAAAGTTAATACTTGTGGGACATACCATTGGAACGGCAGATTGGCTTCTGCATTAAAGCGAATGGTTTCTAGATGTGACGTTTGTTTATTTTCAAGATTATTAATCTGACCCTCTGTACTACCGCCTGTACCTTCAGGTAAGCGCTTATTTTTGGTTTTGTCATATTGCGCTATGAGTTTACTGTCACCCCAACCCCACGTACCTTCATGAGTTAATGCAAAACTATCACGATAAATGGTATTGGTTTCTTCACCGATTAAAGCGGATAGAATAGGCGCTTTGTTTGGATCGGCTGGATCAAATACACTGTTTTGACTGTCGCCTGCAAAACGGTTGCCTTGGCGGCCAACACTTGCATCAAACATCAAGACTTGTTGATCATTCAACTGCCAAGCCAAACGCCCTGCAATATCTTTATTCTCTACGCCTTCTCGACCCGCCATACGCGCGCCATTGTCCATTAAGGCATTAATATCCGCAGCATCTGAATCGGTTTTGTTATAACTACCGTATAACCGATATGAAAGGACATCTTTGAGAATTGGCCCGCTTAAGTTAAAGCTTTCACGGTGACTTGCGCCCTCTTTAGCGTCTTCAGGTTGATTGGTAAAAACTTCCACAGAGCCATGCACGTCGTTGGTCACTTTCTTGGTTTTAATATTGACCACACCACCCATCGCACCTGAACCATAACGCGCTGCTGCTGGACCACGCAGCACTTCAATCGATTCAATAGCATCCGCAGGTACCCAGTTCGAATCACCACGTGTATCACGCTCACCGCGCCAGCCATAACGTACTGAGTTTCTTGAATTTACAGGCTTGCCATCAATTAAGATCAACGTGTTTTCAGGCCCCATACCACGGATATCAATCTGACGGTTATTACCACGTTGCCCGGTGGCACTGTTACCAGTCAAATTCACACCCGGCATACGGCGCACATACTCTGAAATATCATTCACAACCGGCATTTTTTCTAAATCTTCTGCCGTAATTTTTGAAGCACCTAATGATTGTTTAACCTGTTCTGCTGCAGTAACAACAATGGTTTCCATCTTCGTTACAGATTCGTCTGTTGCTTCAGTTTGCACATCTTCTGCATGCGACAAACTTACCAATGCACAGAGTATTGAAAGTGTAAGCGTTGATTTTAATAGTTGTTTGGTCATTGAGTGCTTCCAAATGAACGTATTTATGGAGAAATCTTGAATATTGTGTTGCACATTGTAACTACCACGAACAATATTGCAACTAATTTTAATAATCATTCTCATTTATATTTGTGATATCGCTTATCATCTCACTGTAAAAACCTCAGAAACCATTTAAAAATCTTCGTTTTATTTGATTTAGACAATAAAAAAGCCGCATCATTGCGGCTTTTTTATAACAATACTGAACTTATTTGAAATAAGCACCTTCAGTATTACTGTGATCCGTTTGGTCAACAACGCGCATTAATTCAGGTACATGCTGCTTCAATGTTGTTTCAACACCTTGTTTCAAGGTTAAATCGATTGAAGAACAACCTTGGCAACCACCACCGAATTTAAGCACTGCAGTTAAACCATGCTCTGCATCTTCAACCACTTCTACCAATGCACAGTTACCACCATGACCGGCAAGGCCAGGATTAATTTCTGACTGTAGAACATAAGTGATTCGCTCTTCTACAGAGGCATCTGGACCCACACGTGGCACTTTTGAGTTTGGTGCACGGAAAGTTAACTGACCACCAAAACGGTCTTTGTTATAGTCAATTACCGCATCCAAAAGATATGGAATAGACGGTGTGTCAATAAATGCAGGGAAATCTGGATAGTCTTGTTTATAGTCTGTAGGCACAACTTCTTCTGGTGCACTGTAAGCCATACAACATTCAGCACGTGGCGTACCCGGATTTTCCACAAAAACACGTACACCAATGCCCGGTGTATTTTGTTTATCCAAAAGATCTTTCAAATACTCTTGGGCATTTGGAGTGATCAATAGGTTTGGAATTTCTTCAGCAACTGCTGTGCTGTTGTTCTCAGTCGACATTACAATATTTCCTCAAGCTGAAGTCGCTATTTTAACTTAAGATGCGGGGCATTAGAAAAAAATCAACTAAAATTGTCGGAATTATTCTGAAAGTTCACGCTTTAAGCCGTTTTAATGGCATTATTGAGCATAAATTTTAACAAGTAGAATAGTCATATATGTTGGGTCTACCCTTTAACCACACCGTGACCATTATCCTGATTACGGTGGTGATTTCACTGATTGCATTTTCAAATCAGAAAGTGATGAATCGTTTGTTATTTTGGCCGCCAGCCCTCAGTCGTGGCGAGTATGACCGATTTATTAGCCATGGCTTTATTCATGCAGATGGCGCGCACCTATTGTTCAACATGATTACCTTATTTTTCTTTGGTAGCGTGATTGAAAGTTTTTATCGCCAATATTTCTTCGACATGGGCTTTGTATTGTTTTATTTAGGCGGTTTGATCGCTGCGATTATTCCGAGTTATTTAAAACATAAGCATGATACCCATTGGGCAAGTTTAGGGGCTTCTGGGGCAGTATCTGCAGTACTCTTTGCTTATATCTTGTTTGAACCGTGGAAACTGATTTTTGTATTCTTTATTCCTGTTCCTGCGATTATTTTTGCCGTGCTGTATGTGGCTTATAGTATTTGGTCAGGTAAACGTGGCAACAGCAATATTAACCACAGCGCACACCTTTGGGGCGCAGCGTATGGTGTAATCATGACGATTATTCTTGAACCGAAGCTCATTCCACATTTCTTAAGTCAGTTATTAAACGTTCCTTTCTAACGTTAAGTCTAAAAAATCAGCTGGATTTAACCTGAAAATGACAGCCTAAACCGTTTCAGTTTAGGCTTTTTTATTGTGCTTCGTTAAACCGAAATGTCCTTTAATTTTTTCTTTAGCCAATTTCCCACATTTACAGCACCGTACTTTGAATATCGAGCTATACAATTTCACAGCAGATTGAAACGCTATCTACCCTTGCCCTGATTTAAACTGAAATGACACAGAATAAAAAAGGAAAATTCCAATGAAAATAGTCCTGATGTTCTCAAGTTTGCTGTTGACCTGCGTGTTGAGTGCTTGTGCCGTTCACACTCGTGAAGGCAGTATCGTGGTCGACCCAGATCGTAATCACTATCCTTATAATTACCCAGATCGCCATGGCGACTTTTGCCCGCCCGGACAGGCTAAAAAAGGCCGTTGTTGATTTGCCGTTGCTGATTTCATACCCTCTTCTTTTAAGCCTTCAAAACGAAGGCTTTTTCAATTCCGACAATAAAAATTGACGCTGTATATTCTACGAAAGTTCACAAAAGCACATGACAAATCATATAAATCTGGCACTTTATGCCACCCTATTTTTTAATTTGGCATAGATAATGTATACATCTGTATATTAATGACAAAATTAGCTGAGATATTTTGCATGTCGAGTTCAACTGAAGGTCTTCAATTTCCCATTTCGGCTTCAAACCAAAAGCCGAGTACATCTAAAACTGGTCGTGAAATTATCGCTGAAGCCTTAGCTGCAGTTGACCATCACTCTTCTGTACGTGCAAAACAAGAAAAAAACTGGCGTAAAAAATATCCTGAATATTTTAAAGCCTTGGTTGAACATGGGATTCAATCATCTGAAGCCGCGATCAACATTGCTGAGCAAGGTTTAAATAAAGCGCATCACGTCTTTGAGTTTTATCGTGATCAAGAAAAGCATACGCTCAAAGATGCAGTAGCTTTGACTGCACATCCGCTGCATACCGTAAAATTAAAAGGTGAAAGTGATGCAGCGCCTGAGTGGTATGTGCCCTATCATGGGCAAAAACTACAAGGTGAGGCTTTACTGGATCAAATTCAAAAATGGCAAGATACTGGCATCATTGAAGCCAGTCATGCAGACGCATTACGTGAAGCCATTGCCCATCCAGAATGGTTCGATTTGTCAGATCGGACTATGGTGCTCTTTGGTGCTGCTTCCGAAGCTGGCCCACTGACGTGGTTAGCAAAATGGAAAGCCAATATTGTGGCAATCGACCTCAATAATGAACGTGTTTGGGATCGAATTTTAAGCACGGTTCAATCCGGTAATGCCACTTTATATGCACCAAGTCTCGACGCTGTGCATGAAGACACACCCATTCAAGAACTAAAACACAAATTGGGCGCCAATTTACTGACACACATTCCTGAAATTGCACAATGGCTTGCACAAAGTGAACATCAACTAGATCTGGCTGCAATTGCCTATTTAGATGGTGAAAAGCATGTTCGTGTTGCAATGGCAATGGACAGCATCATGGCCTATGTCAGCCAACAAAAAGCCGACACCAGCTTGATGTTTATGTGTACTCCGACCGATGTCTATGCGGTTCCAGAAGAGATTGTTACGGCAGCGCAAGCCAAATTCCAAAACCGTGCTTCTGCACAAAAACTATTGACACAAAGTATTGCCAAAGTCACAGGTCAGCATT
The DNA here is from genome assembly GCF_013418655.1 of Acinetobacter sp. YH12128. Classification (NCBI taxonomy): domain Bacteria; kingdom Pseudomonadati; phylum Pseudomonadota; class Gammaproteobacteria; order Moraxellales; family Moraxellaceae; genus Acinetobacter; species Acinetobacter sp. YH12128. Next base: position 33,504 of record NZ_VPBO01000012.1, read on the forward strand.
TCTTTAAGCAAAATAATGAGCAAACCACCACAGCAGACAATGGAAAATCCTATGGTATTGCTGACTGTCTGGTGGTGGAACAAGGTCCAAACTACGCACTCGCAAAACGTATCCAACAATGGCGCGCAACTGTCGCACGTCAAAATGGTCAGCGGGTTAGTATCAATATTGCGCCATCCACCACGACCCGCTCAGTGACGAAGAATCCATTATTAAAAGCCGCATTTAATGGTGCGAGTTTATTTGATGTGGAATCCTTCCAACCTGAAACCACCAATGCACTCATGGCGGCTTTATGGATTCACGACTTGAGAAACCCTCAATCGGTTGCTAACCCTGAAACGGCGCTAGACCACCCATTAGAACTCATGATGCATGGTGCCAACCATGGTGGCTTATGGCGTGTGGCTTATTTGGCGCGTACTGCCTTACCTTTTGCAGCGCTGTATGGTTTTGCTGAAGAGAAATTGCCCGTGAAAAAGTATTGGGACTGTTTAAAAAAGCGTAACTGCATTGGTTCAAATAAGTGTTGAACTTTGCAAAGCTTCAACTCGCTAGTTTGATTGTTCTAATTCAGCTCTCAGTCATCCCATTAAAATCGGTGATGTCTGAGATAAAGCCATAAGAAAACGCTGCCGAAGCAGCGTTTTTTTATATCTGGAATTTGAGTTGCTTAGAACACTTTCAAGAATAACCAGTACAAGCAGCCTGATAGACAGATCGTTGCAGGTAAAGTGAAGACCCAAGCCGATAGAATGGTCTTCACTGTTGCAAAGTTCAGACCCGATTTATTCGCGACCATGGTACCTGCAACCGCAGAGTTCAATACGTGTGTGGTCGATACAGGCATACCAAAACCATCCGCAGCAGCAATCGTTGACATAGCAACAAGCTCGGCAGACATGCCCTGACCATAGGTCATGTGGTTTTTACCAATACGTTCACCGACAGTCACAACAATACGTTTCCAACCCACCATGGTTCCAAGACCCAGTGCCAATGCAACAGCGACTTTCACCCATGTTGGAATGTACTGTAAGAACGAATCTAAGTGACTACGATATTCCTTCACTGTCTTTTGTTCAGCTTCTGCCATTGCTGGTAGTTGTTCAGCTTTATCTAGACGTTTAAAAGCAGTAGTACTTAAGTACATGTCATTACGAATCGAAGATACTTCTTGTTCAGGAATATCTTTTAAGTCGCCATACTGTGCAACACGCTCACCTAAATGATCGGTCAAACTTGCCAAAGCTGGCACAACTTCTGGGCTGACTTCTTTGGTTTGAATGTATTTGGTGAGTACATCACGTGCTTGTGCATCAGGAATATCCTTATGCTCTGCGTAGATCGCAGTCGCAGTTTGAGCAGATAACTGATGGAAAGATTGAATATGTTGATTATCTAAGTTCTTATTCAATGAATAAGCCAATGGCACACATCCGATTAAAATCAGCATGATCAGACCCATACCTTTTTGACCATCATTTGAACCGTGCGCAAAACTTACACCTGTACAGGTAAAGATCAAAATTGCACGAATCAATGGTGGTGGCGGCTTATTGCCTTCTGGTGGTTGAAATAATTCAAGCTGTTTGCGGAAAATACGCTTCACCAACAAGAAAACGAGTGCTGCAAATGCAAAACCAATCAGTGGAGAGAACAATAACGCCTTACCGACTTTAAGCACCTGCTCCATATCTACACCGCTCGCACCACCGCCTGCATTTAACAGGTAGTTCATGATGCCAACGCCAAGAATAGAACCAATCAAAGTATGCGAACTAGACGCCGGGATGCCCAAGAACCAAGTCCCTAAATTCCACAAAATCGCTGCGATCAACATAGCGAAAACCATGGCAAAACCTGCACCTGAACCGACATTCATAATCAATTCAACAGGTAATAAAGCAATAATGCCGTAAGCAACTGCACCACTGGCAACCATTACACCCAGAAAATTACAGAAACCCGCCCACATTACTGCAACCGGTGCTGACAAGGCGTTGGTATAAATCACTGTTGCCACTGCGTTTGCAGTGTCATGGAAGCCATTTACAAATTCAAAGCCAAGTGCGATGAATAAGGCTGTGCCCAATAAAATCATTGAATAAAGACTTAAAGGCGGAACATGCGCTAAATCGGCAGTCACCTGAAAACCAATATATATCAACGTTGAAATAATCACCGTCAAAAATACCGGCATAAAGAATTTCGGTGTAGGCACATGAACATTCGTGGACTTTTGAGGAGTCGACGTGTGCGCTGAATCTACGGGAGTTTGTTTAGAATTCATGCAGGCAGGAATAGAGGATTTTAAAATCCCCATATTGTTCAATTTAATTATGACAATTATATGACAAAGCGGTGTCATATAAAGCAATTTTTCATGCTTTATTTTTTACAGCTTGCCATCAATTATGCTTATTTGCATTCAAATCAATCATTAATATTCATAGTGTTACAACCATTTCTGTTCATTTATCATTATTAAAACACGCTGTTTTTGCACCGCAAAAGATCATGTTACAAAACATGAAATATAAGCTGTACTTAAGGGTTCTACAGAACAAGGCATAGCATGCTAGAGAGATATGACAACTTGATGAAGTATTTATGACAATCCAATCTTGCTACAGCAACCACTTTGAGGCACGGCGAAATATTCAACAAGCTCAACTTTGCGCTTAATAATTAAACTCAATATCAGAAATAATGAACTGAATTCTGTTAATATATTTGCCGATTTTATATTCCATCGGATTGGGGTTATTTATGTCCACGCTTACCACCCTAAAAGAGCTGCTCGCTCAAGGAATTCTGATTATTGAAGTCATGGATTTAGAATAACAAAAATACCTAATGCCTTTAGTACTGATTTTATAGACTAAAAATATATTAATAAAAAAAGCCAATCGTTTATATTGGCTTTTTTATAACACAAAAAATAAATTAAATTATTAATAGACCAATCACTAAAATCCTTTAAATCTAAAGCCAGTGAAATAATTAGGTCTACCCATTTTTTCTAAACTTAGTTTAATTTCTTGAATATTTTCATTCGTTTCATTTTCAATTAACGGTCTATACTTTTCAATAATTGAATTTAAAGTAGAAATATATTGTGATGGTATATATGGTAACATTTTTTTAAATGCACTATAGGATTCATCAACTTTCTTCAACTTATAAGAAATAATACAAAATTCATATAAACTCCAGAATGTATAAATTGATGAATTAATAAAAATACGTACCCCACCAGGAAGTGGTATATTTATACTATTCTTTGCATATTCATAAGCCAAATCCAAATCACCCTTATTATGAAAATAATGACACAATCTGTACAAGCATTCAGCACGATTTGGGTCTAATTCAGCACCTTTTTTCCAACATTCAACTGCCTTATCTTTATCTTTTTTATGCCAGTAAACCAAACCTAAATACTCATAACTCACATATAATTCATCATCATATTGCAAATTAGGATTAATAAAGCCTAATCTTTTCTCGTACCATTCTATAGCTTTAGCTACGTACTTCTTATCTTCATGCATAATATCACGGTAGGATTGTGCACAATAAAATGCGTATCGTGATAACAGCTTAACATCTTGTTCTTGCTCAAATGCTTTTTCTAAAATTAGAGCATCATTTAAGCCTTTTTTAGGATCTAAATTACGCGCTCCCTTATGTATAGAAAGTATAGAATATTCTCCATCAATATATGCATCTGTTACCTTTTCAAGTGGCTTAACTACTTCATGTAGTACACCTTCCCATCGACATTTTTGATTATTTTTTACAATTCCGCATCTTGTAAATTTTTGACTACCATCTTCTTCTTTAAAATTTAAATAATAAATATCATGCTCTAATAATGGTAAGACAAAATCCCCTTCGATCAAATCATCCGCATCAAAAAATAAAACAAAGTCGGCTTTTCCAGCACATGCCTCTAAGGCTTTATTTCTATTGTATGCAAAGTCCTGCCATTGATGCTCACAAATTTCACCTGGAATACCTTGTTTTTCAAAGAAATCTTCAATGATTTGAATCGTATTATCCGTAGAACCAGTATCAGAAATCACCCAATAATCCAAATCTACATGCTTACAAATATTCTTTAGAGTCTCTTCAACAACATGTTTTTCATTTTTTACAATCATGTTTAAACATAGTGTGGGTACGTTTAGATTATCTAAAAATTCTGGGTACCCTAATCTCGTTAAATTTTCCTTAATTTTATTAACATTATATTCAGAATCTTCTTGAATAAATTTAAGTAATGATTTAACAACTTGATTCAAAGTCACTAGGTATTCACTAGGTAAATTTGATAAAAGCTTTTTAAAAACTCTATAACACTCATCAAGATTTCGAAGTTTCCACAAAGTTACACATAATTCATATAAGCACCAAAAATCATAAATTGGCTTATTAATAAATAGTCGTATCCCTTCTGGAATTGGCAAATCTACAGACTGTTTCAAACATCTATACGCTTCTTTTAAATCAAAATTTCTCTGATTAATTCTTGCTAAAAAATACCAACACTCAGCTCTATCTGGATCCAAATAGGTAGCTTCCTTAAAATAGTATTTCGCACTTTCAAAATCATTAATATTTTCATAAATAATTCCTAAATTTTGATAAGAAAGATAAATTTCATCATCAAAATCAATATTAGGAATAACAATCTCTGTTCTTTTCTTATACCACTCTATAGCTTTTTCAATATAACTTTCATCATTTAATCTATAGGCATTATAAGATTGAGCACAGTAAAATGCATAACGTGCTTTATATCTAAGATCTGTTTCATTGATAAATGCATTTTCTAGAATTAATGCATCATTTAAAGTTTTCTTAGAGTCGAAATTTCGACTTCCAAGTCTTCTTGAAAGAACTGCATAATCCCCTAAAATAGTTATTTCTTTTACGTACTCTTCAGTATCAATAACTTCGTGAATTACACCTTTCCATTGATATTTTTTATCATTTTTAATGATTAAACGTCTATTATAATGAATACCACTTAGTTCATCTTTAAACTGTAAATAATATGCATCTTCTGTTAATGGAGGTAATGATAATTGGCCTTCAACTAAATCGTCTGCATCAAAAAAAAGTACATAATCAGCTTTTCCCTCACAAGCTTCTAAGGCTTTGTTTCGGTTATAAGCGAAGTCTTGCCATGGTTCTTGGTTTATTTCACCAGCAATACTTTTAGATTTAAAGAAGTTTTCTATAATTTCAATAGTATTATCTGTTGAACCTGTATCAGAAATTACCCAGTAATCTAAATCGAAGTTTTTACAAATATTTTCTAATGTTTCTTCTATGATATGACTTTCATTTTTAACAATCATGTTTAGACATAAAGATGCCATAACATTAAACCCCTAAAATCAGTTATTTGCCTTTATCATACCCCACATTTGCACATACTACATAGTGCATTTACCCTCCACATAAGTCTACAATGCGTTCTAAAACTATCAAACACATCAAATTTTCATATAAAACATATCTATCATTCAAAAAAGCATATCAGAGAATTTAGTTAACTAATCTGTTAAGATTACTCACGTTTTGTTCCTTTCGAGAAAGTCTGAATGTCCACGCTTACCACCCTAAAAGAGCTACTCGCTCAACGGATTCTGATTATCGACGGTGCTATGGGCACTATGATTCAGCGTCATAAACTCGAAGAAGCTGACTACCGTGGTGAGCGTTTTGCAGATTGGGCATCTGACCTCAAAGGCAATAATGACCTATTGGTGTTGACGCAGCCGCAAATTATCCAAGGCATTCATGAAGCCTATCTCGATGCTGGTGCAGACATTATTGAAACCAACAGCTTTAACGGCACAAAAGTTTCAATGTCTGACTACCACATGGAAGATTTGGTATCAGAGATCAACCGTGAAGCAGCGCGTATTGCCAAAGCCGCTTGTGAAAAATACTCAACGCCTGAAAAACCGCGTTTTGTAGCAGGTGTGCTTGGCCCGACTTCACGTACTTGCTCGATCTCGCCAAATGTAAATGACCCCGCATTTCGTAACATTACTTTTGATGAGTTAAAAGAAAACTATATTCAAGCTGCGCATGCCCTGATTGAAGGCGGTGCGGATATTCTACTCATTGAAACTGTATTCGATACCTTAAACTGTAAAGCTGCCATTTTTGCAGTGAAAGAAGTCTTCAACCAAATTGGCTACGAATTGCCATTGATGATTTCAGGCACGATTACCGATGCCTCTGGCCGAACTTTAACTGGCCAAACTGCTGAAGCGTTCTGGAACTCTGTGCGTCATGGTGATTTATTGTCGATTGGCTTTAACTGTGCCCTAGGTGCAGATGCCATGCGTCCGCATGTAAAAACCATTGCTGACGTTGCCGATACTTTTGTTTCGGCGCATCCGAACGCTGGCTTACCAAATGCCTTCGGCGGTTATGATGAAACCCCTGAACAAACCGCTGCCTTTATTAAAGAATTTGCAGAAAGTGGCTTGATTAACATCACGGGCGGCTGCTGCGGTACAACGCCGGATCACATCCGTGCTATTGCCAATGCCGTAAAAGACATTGCGCCGCGCCAAGTGCCAGAAACCAAACCCGCTTGCCGTTTAAGCGGTTTAGAGCCGTTCAACATTACAGAAGATTCGCTGTTTGTAAACGTCGGTGAACGTACCAACGTGACAGGTTCTAAAAAATTCCTACGTTTAATCCGTGAAGAAAACTTTGCCGAAGCTTTAGATGTTGCACAGCAGCAAGTAGAAGCTGGCGCGCAGATTATCGACATCAACATGGATGAAGGCATGCTGGATTCAGAAGGCGCAATGGTGCACTTCCTGAATCTTGTAGCATCTGAGCCTGAAATTTCACGTGTGCCAATCATGATTGACTCATCTAAATGGGACATCATTGAAGCGGGCTTAAAATGCGTACAAGGTAAAGCGGTTGTTAACTCGATCTCGCTCAAAGAAGGCTATGATGAGTTTGTGCATAAAGCGCGTTTGTGCCGTCAGTATGGCGCTGCCGTGATTGTCATGGCCTTTGACGAAAATGGTCAGGCCGACACTGCTGCACGTAAAAAAGAAATCTGTAAACGTTCTTATGATGTATTGGTGAATGAAGTGGGCTTCCCTGCTGAAGACATCATTTTTGACCCGAACGTGTTTGCAGTGGCAACAGGTATTGAAGAACACAACAACTATGCTGTGGACTTTATTGAAGCGACAGGCTGGATTAAACAAAACTTGCCGCATGCGATGATTTCAGGCGGTGTGTCGAACGTATCGTTCTCTTTCCGCGGTAACGAGCCTGTACGTGAAGCGATTCACTCAGTGTTCTTATACCATGCCATTCAGCAAGGCATGACCATGGGTATCGTCAACGCAGGTCAAATGGCGATTTATGATGATATTGATGCTGAACTGAAAGCTGCGGTTGAAGATGTGATCTTGAACCAAAACCAAGGTGAAAGCCATCAAGAAGCAACAGAAAAGCTGCTTGAAGTTGCTGAAAAATACCGTGGTCAAGGCGCTGCACAAAAACAAGTTGAAAACTTGGAATGGCGTGAACTTCCAGTTGAAAAACGTCTTGAACACGCTTTGGTTAAAGGCATCACAACGTTCATCGATGAAGATACTGAAGAAGCACGCCTGAAAGCTAAACGTCCACTCGATGTGATTGAAGGTCCGCTCATGGACGGCATGAATGTGGTAGGTGATTTGTTCGGTTCAGGCAAAATGTTCCTGCCGCAAGTGGTGAAATCTGCACGTGTCATGAAACAGGCTGTAGCTTGGCTGAATCCGTTCATTGAAGCGGAAAAAACAGCTGGCCAATCTAAGGGTAAAGTCCTGATGGCAACCGTGAAAGGTGACGTACATGACATTGGTAAAAATATCGTGGGCGTAGTACTTGGGTGTAATGGTTATGACATCATCGACCTTGGCGTGATGGTACCTTGCGAGAAGATTCTGCAAACTGCCATTGATGAGAAAGTCGACATTATTGGTCTATCTGGGCTAATCACTCCGTCTTTGGATGAAATGGTTTTTGTTGCGAAAGAAATGCAGCACAAAGGCTTTAATATTCCATTGATGATTGGCGGTGCAACCACTTCTAAAGCGCATACGGCAGTGAAAATTGATCCACAATATTCAAACGATGCAGTCATTTATGTTGCCGATGCATCTCGTGCGGTGGGTGTAGCAACAACTTTACTTTCTAAGGAAATGAAGCCAAAGTTTGTAGCAGAAACCCGTGCTGAATATGAAAAAGTCCGTGAGCGTATTGCTAACAAACAGCCGAAAGCAGCGAAACTGACGTATGCTGAATCGGTTGAAAATGGCTTAAAAATTGACTTTGCTGCCAATGCGCCTGCGAAGCCAAACTTTATTGGTACGCAAACGCTGACCAATTATCCATTGGAAACTTTGGTTGAATACTTTGACTGGACACCGTTCTTCATTTCTTGGAGTTTGGCAGGTAAATTCCCTGCTATCTTAACGGATGAAGTTGTAGGTGAAGCAGCAACTGACTTGTATGAACAAGCACAGACCATGCTAAAAGACATCATCGACAACAAACGTTTTGATGCTCGTGCTGTGTTTGGTATTTACCCTGCTAACCGTTCTGCAGCGGATTCGGTTGAAGTGTATAGCGAAGATGGTCAATCGGTTACGCATACCTTCCATCACATTCGTCAACAGTCTGATAAAGTGACAGGTAAACCAAACTTGTCATTAGCGGACTTTATTGCGCCTAAAGGTGTCGCAGAAGACTACTTGGGCGGTTTCACTGTATCGATCTTTGGTGCAGAAGAAATGGCGAATGAGTACAAAGCCAAAGGCGATGACTACTCTGCTATTTTAGCGCAATCTTTAGGTGACCGTTTTGCTGAAGCTTTTGCGGAACATTTACATGAGCGCATTCGTAAAGAGTTCTGGGGCAACCAAGCGTCTGAAACCTTAAGCAATGAAGAATTGATTAAAGAGAAGTATGTGGGCATCCGTCCTGCACCGGGCTACCCTGCTTGCCCTGAGCATTCTGAAAAAGCGCCGTTGTTTGACTGGTTAGGTTCTACTGACAAGATTGGTACGCAATTGACCACTAGCTTTGCAATGTGGCCGCCTTCATCTGTCAGCGGTTTCTATTATGCAAACCCTGAAAGCCAATACTTTAACGTAGGTAAAATCGCAGGCGATCAGCTTGAGGATTATGCAAAACGTAAAGGCTGGACGTTAGATGAGGCGAAGCGTTGGTTAGCACCGAATTTGGATGATTCGGTTCAATAATTAGTTTGAAAAAATCCCCTCGAATGAGGGGTTTTTTTATTTATAATCAAAAATCTTAAAAACACATAAACGAATTTTATAAAATGAAAAAAATATTCTTACTTTTAGTTTTACCTTTTATTTCATCTTTTGCTTTTGCAAAATGTAAAGCTAGTAATGTTTATGATGAAATTGCCTGTTATGAAAAAGAATTAAAATCTAATAAAACCAAGCTCAACCAAACTTATCAAAAGCTTTATAACACTATGGATGAGGAAGGTAAGAAAATTTTAGAAACCTCTCAAAAGAATTGGTTGTTATATAAAAATAGTCATTGTGATGAACTCGTATCTTATCTATCTAGCAGTGTACAAGGTGCAGGATCTAAGTTAATCAATCTATCATGCAATGCTGATCTTATTGACCAGAGAATCAAGCAATTAAATCAGTTAGAATAATAGCCCCCTACCTTTAGCCTTTAAAAATAAAATGAACTTTTTTTAATTTTGTGAATAGTTGGTGGCTCGAAATGATTATGGAAATAAGCTTTGGTATTGTGTGTTTAATAGGATCCGTTTTTGTATGGAAATACACACATTCACTAATCTGGATTATCATTTTTATGTCATGCTTTGCACACATGGGATCACTTATTATTGATCATTTTCGTACGCAAAAAATTAATGATGCCATGCAATCAAACCATAAAGTCAAAAAATGCGGCACATATACAGGTCATTCAACAATTCTGCGAGGAAGTCATCGCAACTCATGGCAACAAATTATTTTCCATTTCACAATGTTAGATGGTAAAAATCTTAGTTTCCCTGAATCAGATCAAATTTCTATGACTGGAAGCCATTTTGAATATTTGGAAAATCCACCACAATCAGTTTGTTTAACCTATGCAGAAAATTATTCAGATAGATTTGGTTATTATTTTTTGACTGATATCCATTTCAACAAAAACTTAATTAAAAAATAATCTATCCTAGTAAAACAATAGACATGTCTTAAAGAATGAGAATCTCACTAAATCAGATGTATTGGGATTCCTTTATAGGAAATTTCAAAAAACGCTAAAAGATCACTCATCAATCTGTCCTAGCACCTACCCATTCCTCCTCCCCCTTGCTAAGCAATGCGTCTCATCCCAGAGTGAGAGGAAGCTTTCATTGTGAATTAAAAACTTTATGAATTTATTAATGGATATTACCCCTATAATAACCTTTACGCATTGATTTAAAACAAAATGAAAGTAAGGGTTAGGGAGAGGTAAAGTTTCAAAAGCTCAATCTATACTTTCCAAACCATCCGTTTTTACATTATTTAATCAGCAAAAAACTTCAAATTCCTGAATAATTAAAACTTAGAACTCTCCCCTATAAGTACAGATTGGTACATCCATGAAAAAACTCATGAACGGTGCAGAAAACATCGTAATTGAAATGTGCAAAGGCTTCGTTCTTGCGCATCCTGAACTCGCATTTAACGAGTCACACAAAATCATTTCACGTAAAGAAAAACACAATAACGTGGCACTTATCAGTGGTGGTGGTAGCGGTCACGAACCTGCCCATGCAGGCTTTGTAGGCACAGGCATGTTAGACGCTGCTGTGTGCGGCGACGTATTTGCATCTCCGTCGCAAATTCAGGTTTATAAAGCCTTACAGCAAGTCGCAACTGACAAAGGCGTGCTGATGATCATCAAAAACTATTCTGGCGATATGATGAATTTCCAGAATGGCGCAGCCCTTGCAACTGAAGACGGCATTAAAGTTGACTATGTAAAAGTGGCAGATGACATTGCGGTTAAAGACAGCCTATATACAGTCGGTCGTCGTGGTGTTGCAGGCACAGTATTTGTACATAAAATTGCAGGCGCAGCAGCATCAAAAGGCTTAGAACTTGCAGACGTAAAAGCGATTGCTCAAAAAGCTGCGGACAACGTCATTAGCCTTGGTTTTGCTTATAGCTCATGTACTGTTCCAGCCAAAGGCACGCCAACGTTTACTTTGGCTGATGACGAAATGGAATATGGCGTTGGCATTCACGGTGAACCAGGCATCCGCCGTGAAAAAATCTTGCCATCCAAAAAAATGGCACAGCGCATCGTGGATGACCTGTTCCTTGACCGCCCAGACATGAAAGAAGTTGTAATCTTGGTCAATGGCTTTGGTAGTACACCGCTGCAAGAGTTGTACGTCTTTAACCATGACGTATGCGAACACCTCGCACGTAAAGGCATCAAAATTTACCGCACATTTGTCGGCAACTATATGACCAGTATCGACATGAATGGTGCATCTGTGTCCTTGCTTGCTGTCGATGATGAATTGAAAACTTACCTCGATGCAGCAGCAAACACCCCAGCATTTAAAATGGATGGTTCAGTAGCACAGCCTTTAACTTTCGCAACCAAAGATGCTACAACCGAAGCAGTGGTGAACACCCAAGTTGAAACGCAACCTGAACATGCGGTGATCAGCAATGAGCAATTCACCATCGAAAACATGCGCTATGTGGTCGATGTCATGTCTGCCTGTATCATTAGAAATGAAGTGCCATTCTGTGAATTGGATGCCCATGCAGGTGACGGCGACTTCGGTATGAGCGTGGCGAAAGGCTTCAAGCAATTAAAACGCGAATGGCAAAGTCTGATCCAAGCTCAGCAGATGGATAAATTCATGCTGAACTGCTCAATGATCATTATGGAACACTGTGGTGGTGCGTCTGGCCCAATCTGGGGTTCAGCATTCCGTGCAGCAGCGAAATCAATTCAAGGCAAATCAGTTTTAACTACCGCAGATTTTGCAGAGATGCTGCAAGCAGCGGTCAAAGGCATTCAAACCACAGGTGAGCGTTCATTTGGACGTGGCGCAGTGGTGGGCGATAAAACCCTCATTGATGCCTTAGTGCCATGCGCAGATTCTTGGTCTGCCCATACCGATAAATCATTTAAAGAAAACTTTGTACTTGGTGCAAAAGCGGCTGTTCAAGGTGCTGAAAATACCAAAGAAATCGTGGCGCGTATGGGGCGTGCGGGAACTGTGGGTGACCGCAGTCTTGGCTATCCAGATGCTGGCGCACATGGTTTAGGTGTAATCTTTACAGATATTGCGGAACATATTAAATAACTGAACATCTTAAAACATTGCCAACCCACATCAAAAGCATCGATTCGTCGGTGCTTTTTTTATGACTATTTTAAAGCACTTTTTTCATCAAATATCTCATGCATACAATACCGTTAGCATGTAATCCATTTTCAAATAATGCTTAAAAATTAACACAATTGAGCTGCTTTATCGCCCAGCGCTTTGCTAAGTTAAAACATATAATGATAAAAAAGGATGAGACATGGATTTCACTCAAATTTTCATCCATGACACCACATGGACTTTTGCTGCCGAAGTGATTTTACGTAGCGTCATTATGTTCGTTTTAATCATCATATTCTTACGCCTAACAGGCAAACGCGGGGTGCGTCAGTTATCAATCTTTGAAGTTGCGATACTCCTTGCTTTGGGTTCAATTGCAGGCGACCCGATGTTTGAAGAGGAACTCCCCCTCTTGCAAGCTCTCATTGTGATGACGGTGGTGATTGGTTTATACCGCGTAATCACTTGGCTCATGATGAAATACCAACCCTTTGAAGATTTAATTGAAGGCAAAGCCCTCTACATTGTGGAAGATGGTGAATTGGTCTTAGAAAAGATTAAACAAGGTAAAATGTCACATGATGAATTCTTCTCTGAAATGCGTCAGCAAAATGTTGAGCATCTAGGACAAGTTCGAGTTGGTTTATTAGAAAGTGATGGCAAGTTTAGTATTCTGTTTTACCCACCTGAACAAGTGCGTTATGGACTGCCACTATTTCCGAAACCCTATAAAGCGGTTCGAGATATCAAAATGCATCAGCTGTATGCCTGTACGCACTGTGGCAAAACCATGTACATTCACGGTGCTCAGGATACCTGCCCGCGCTGCGGATGTTGTGGCTGGGCTGAAGCGATTAATACACAGCGTTTAGCTTAAGCATTCAAGGCTTAAACTTAAAATTCTGTGCCTCTTCAATTAAACACGTCATCAAATACAGTCAGACCCAACGACCATCACCTCAAACCCACCCTTCAATGTTTTATTCGCCATCTAAAAGTGCAGCAGCAGAGATTTCATGGGTTAATATCTGTGCATCATTTCAATTCAGGCAAGACATCAAGCTTTCATCTTTTAAAGACCCCAAGATGCTCAGACAGACTCCCAAAAATGTATCATTCGTCAATTTTCAGTTTCATTCTCGCGCTAACATCTATCAATCAGATAAAAATACAAAATAATGAATTGCCCTGAATTAACTCAGAAATGGCGCTATTTGTTTTTCATTTTTTAAACAGATTCAAAAAACATAGTTTTTCACTTAATAATCATTCATTTAATTTTCTCATTGCAAAACACTATTGCACCACTTTAGTGCATTAATATCACACCCATGCAAGTCTTTGCTTTATATCGAGTCTTATGTATTTTTAAGTTTTTTTAATCAAAATTTCCCTAGCGCCAATCTCTTTTCCATTTTTTTTCGCTCGATATACTGAAGTTCTTTTCGTGAACTAGCGCACTAAACTGGAACACCTTATGCAAAATATAGATCTCCTCTTTCTCCTTCTTGGTGCAGTATTGGTTCTTGCCATGCATGCTGGCTTTGCATTTTTAGAATTGGGTACAGTACGACATAAAAATCAGGTCAATGCGCTGAGTAAAATTTTGACTGACTTTTCTATTTCCGCAATCGCATACTTTTTTGTGGGTTATTACATCTCTTATGGTCAGCACTTTTTCCATATTGGGGACACTTTAGCAGCCGATCATGGCTACAACTTAATGCGTTGTTTCTTCCTGCTAACTTTTGCCGCAGCCATTCCAGCGATTATTTCAGGTGGTATTGCTGAACGTGCAAAAATGCGGACTCAAGCGATTGCCACATTATTATTGGTCGCTTTGGTCTATCCATTCTTTGAAGGCATGGCATGGAATGGTAATTTTGGGCTACAAGCATGGTTAGAACGCACATTTGGCGCAGCATTTCATGATTTTGCAGGTTCGGTCGTGGTACATGCGATGGGCGGTTGGATCGCTTTAGCTGCAGTACTTTTACTTGGCGCACGTCATGGACGCTATAAAAAAGACGGTCGTATCAGCGCTCACCCCCCTTCAAGTATTCCATTCCTTGCCTTAGGTTCTTGGATTTTAATCGTCGGCTGGTTTGGCTTTAACGTGATGAGTGCGCAACGTTTGGATGCCATTTCAGGACTGGTTGCAATTAACTCTCTCATGGCAATGGTGGGCGGCACGCTTGCAGCAAACTTTATGGGTAAAAATGACCCCGGTTTCTTACATAACGGTCCCTTAGCCGGTTTGGTTGCAATCTGTGCAGGCTCAGATGTAGTTCATCCTGTCGGTGCGTTAATTATCGGCGCTATCGCAGGTCTGATCTTTGTCAAACTATTTACATACACTCAAAACAAACTCAAAGTCGATGATGTACTTGGCGTATGGCCACTACACGGTGTTTGTGGTGCTTTCGGTGGTATTGCAGTGGGTGTATTTGGACAAAAATGGTTGGGCGGTTTAGGCGGTATTTCAATGATCTCTCAATGTATCGGTACGCTGCTCGCGATCGTGATTGCATTGGCTGGTGGATTCATCATTTATGGTCTACTCAAAGTAACGATGGGCATTCGCCTAGATCAAGAAGAAGAATTCCGTGGTGCAGACTTAAGTATTCACCGTATTTCGGCAAACTCTGAAGAAAACATGTTCTAAACAACACAATCTAAAGCGGCATTTATGCCGCTTTTTTTACCCTAAACTTCGCTTAAAGCTTGAGTTTAAATCACCTTATTTTAGAAAATCTAAGACCTGATCCAAATGCTGAATTTTATTCGGAATGCTGTGCTGTTGTTCAGCACTTAAAGTATGAAAGCCTTCAAGCAATACAGCAGACATCCCTGCTTGGCTCGCACCGTAAATATCATTGACAGGATGATCACCAATAAATAAACACTCGGTTTCCGTCACGCCCAACTCACGACAACTGTACTGAAATATTTCAACTTTGGGCTTACTGATGCCTGCACTTTCCGAGCTGATGATCTGATCAAAATACGATGCAAAACCTAGTCCATTCAAAATATTCAGGCGTGTGGCATGTCCACCATTCGACACCACCGCCAGTTTATACTGCTGCTGTTTTAGTTGCTGCAGCAAGGTCAATGCTCCCGGCATCGCCACGGCAAACTGACCGAAGTACTGAAACCAAAATTGTGTGAGCTCATCAAAATCGGGTTGATGTATCCAATCCAGCTCCGTTTGTAGAGCATAAGCGACAGATGCCCCAATACTGGGATGAGTAAGGAGTTCTTTTTTCGGATATCCCCCATTATCTATACGGTTAATAATACGTTTAATCTGTACAAGGTCTACCTCCGCCAGCGTCGACTGATAAGACTCGGCTAAGTACTGCGTATACGCCTGAACGCTGTGATCTCGGTGAGTCAAAGTATTATCTAAATCAAAAAGGACTGCACGTATGCTCATAAATCTTTATTACTGAGTTTTCAAAAACTTTAACACAATGCCCGTTTTGCTTTATGCACCTTCTTCACTATCGATATCGATACAGTTCAAATACCCAGTTAAGTCTGATTTAAGTTTCGTGGTTTCAAATAGCTGCATTCAAACAAAATAATTTCAGCACATCACACGACTTATGCTCTCGAACCGTTCCTTTTTATTACGACAAGCCCTGTTGCTCACGCTCAGTATGATTGGCCTCCTTTATGTTTTCCCCGTCGGTGGTTCGCTCGACCAAGCTTTTATTCAGCCTTGGGTCGACCTACATGGTGGTTTTCCTCATCGTAATGATTGGGCACTTGCTGTGCTGAACCATCGCTATATCAAGAATATCGTCATAGGTGTGTATGTCCTGTATATCGCAGCATGGATATGCAGTTTTAAATATCCTCATCTGAAAGCACGCAAGTTTGAATTTGGCTATTTTATCGTAGTGGCTCTACTCAGCACGGCAATTATTGGTTTGCTCAAATCACAATCTGCGCATGCCTGCCCTTGGAATATGACCGTCGCCACAGCCCAAGGCTTTTCTTGGGATTTTTCAGCACGCCAAGGACACTGCTTCCCCGGTGGCCATGCTGCGACTGGTTTTGCCCTAATTACGGGATATTTTGTTTATCGAATACATCGACCTGCCCGTGCTTACTTCTTTTTATCTGCTGGGCTGATTTTAGGATTTGCTTTTGGCTGGGCGCAAATGATGCGGGGTGCGCATTTTCTGAGTCATAACCTTTGGACCGCATGGATCATTTGGGCATTTAATTGTGTCATGTATGTGTTGTTTTCTCGCCATCTCACTACATCAACTACGCAGCAAAACAGCAAAGCATTTACATGGATCTAATCTTTAAGTATCTAAATTGAGCTTGATCCGAAAATGATTGAGTCACTCATGATTCACTGAATGGGATCTGTAAACTCACTTTCAGACCACCTAGTGTTTCACTTTGAGAAAACTCCAATTCCGCACCGATATGTTTTGCGGCTTTATCCACGATCGCTAGCCCTAAACCACTTCCAGTTTCTTCATGATTATAAATTCGATAAAAGCGTTTTCGAATTTGCTCATATAAAGCAGGATCGATACCAGGCCCACTATCTTCAACCTGTACAACCGCCTGACCCGCATGTTCAAAAACGGAGACATTAATCATGCCCTGTGCAGGGGTATATTTGATGGCGTTATCAATCAAATTAAAAATGATCGAATGTACGGTTGGCTCAAGACTATATAAGGCAATGCGCTGTTGTTGCTCCATGCCAAGGTCAATATCTTTTTGCATCGCCAAATGTACCAGTTGCTCGACACAATTGGTTGCGACTTGCTTCAGATCAAAATGTTGTTTGCGCTCAAGTTCAAAGACCGAGGCATCTTGTTTTGCCAAACTCAATAATTGACTGACCAAATGCTGAATACGAATTAAACCTTTACTCAAATTTTGTAGAGCGTCATCTTGTGGAAATTTTTGTAGCAAAATCTGCATTTGCAAATTCAGTGCGGTAATCGGGGTCCGTAACTCATGCGCTGCATCGGCAATAAACTGGCGCTGTTCCTGCTGCGACAATGAAATTCGTTCAAACAACTGGTTCATTTCAATAATGGTCGGTGCAATTTCCTCTGGATACGGCATTTGAGAGATTGGAGAAAGTTCAAAGGCATCCCGTTTTGCCAGTTCTTTTTTAAATTTTTCCAGTGGGTTTAAACTGCGTTGAATCAACCATCCCAAAGCGATTAATGCAAAAGGTATAAAAACCAAATAGGGAATAAACATGCTACTGGCCAATTCAGCAGCAAGATGCTGTCGTACCGACTCTTGCTGACTGACCTGAATTTGCCGATCTGCGAGTGGCAAAATATAGGTATGCCACTCATCCTGTTGAGTACTGTGGGTATAAAAACCGGCTTTGGGCTGAGGCGCGACCAATAATTTTAATTGATGAGTTTGATGTGCATTGGACTGATAAGTCCACACATCGACAAATAAATCTTCTTCGTGATAACGCTTATGTTGATCAAATTCGCTGCGAATAGGCTGCGGATCATGCTCTGCAACACGTTCCGCCAAATTTTGCATTTGCGCATCTAAAATTTCATTAATTTCTTCAAGTGCAATTCGATAAGCTGAAAACACCAAAAGACAGCCCAAAAGCATACTGAAAACAGACACATAAATAATTAGTCTCTTTTTCAGAGAATAAGGCTGCTGCATGGTCGATAATTCCTTTGCCTTAACCGAGTCGATAACCTAAACCACGAATGGTGCGAATAAAATCTTTGTCTAATTTTGTTCTGAGATGATGCACGTACACTTCAATAGTATTACTGCTGATATCACTATCAAAATCATAAAGCTTATCTTCTAAATTGGCTTTCGAAAAAATCTTATTCGGATGTGTCACCAGTGGTATCAATATGGCCCATTCACGGTTAGATAAATCGACATATTGACCCTTATAGCGTGCAAGATGCTGCTCAATATCTAAAATCAATTCACCATGTTTTAAGATTTTCTGTGGTGCTTCGACTGAACTCAGCCCTGTGCGTCGAAGGAGCGCATGAATCCGTGCAAGTAATTCATCAAACTCATAAGGCTTAATCAGATAGTCATCTGCCCCATGGTTTAAACCATCTACACGATTTTGTAATTGATCACGTGCCGAGATGATTAATACAGGCAGTTTGGGCTGCATTTGACGAATTTGTTTCAGGACTTGCATACCATCCATCATCGGCAAACCTAGATCCAGCAAGACGATATCAATTCCCCCTTGCATTATGAGCTTTAAGCCATCGATGCCATTATTCACCCACTCGACTTCAAACTGTTGATAGTTCAACAAGGTTTTAGTCGATTCGGCAATCATGAAATCATCTTCAATAATAAGTATTTTGTGCATGGCTTAAGTCCTGCGCTGTACTGAAGTACATTGTTGCAACATATTGTTTTTTTCATCAATCACTTGAGTCTGCACATCGAGCAAACTTAATAGCGATGGAAATAGATTATCCTGACTTAATTTTTGGCTTTTTTGTGCCATTAAACAAGTATATTGCGCTGAATTATTTTTTTGCCACGCCGGTGAAAACCACATCAACATCGGTACATGGGTTTGCTGTGACGGTGCAATTGCGTATGGAGAACCGTGTAAATATAAGCCATGCTCACCTGTCGACTCGCCATGATCGGACAAATACCACAGTCCTGTTTGATAGTGGTCAGTCACTTTTAAGGTGTTAATCAATTCACTCAGTACATGGTCGGTATAGATAATACTGTTGTCATAACTATTTATTAATTCTGTCGAGCTACATCCCTGTATGGCATTGCTATTACAGGTTGGCTTAAATTTTTGAAACGCTGCGGTACTTCGTTTGAAATAAGCAGGGCCATGACTGCCCATTTGGTGTAATACAATTAAACGAGGTGTCTGATCTGCTTTGGGAATCGAAGCCAAATATGCCTTCAAACCATCCACTAAGATTTCATCATGACATTCGCCATCGGCATCACACCACTTTTTCTTCAGTGCTTCAGGAAATTCATATTTTTCAACACGTGTGCATGTGCCCTTACAGCCTGAATTATTATCTAGCCACGTCACCTTATAACCTGCACGCTGTGCTATATCGAGTAAACCTTCGCGATGACTTGCAAGCTGTTCGTCATATTCGGTTCTCGGCATACCCGAGAACATACAAGGAACAGACACAGCGGTTGCCGTGCCACATGAACTGACTTGGCTAAAATTGATAATATTTTGCTGACTGAGTTCAGGATTGGTATTTTTAGCATACCCATTCAGTGAAAAACTTTCCGCGCGCGCAGTTTCACCAACCACTAAGACCATCAATTTTGGTAAGCTTTTGGCGCTTAGGTTTTCAACCATATGTGCATCTTCACCATAGTTCAGCAATGGCAAATTCTGTTTCGGTGCTTTTTTGTGATAATAGGAAAATGTCGAAGCGATACTGTTTTGTGGTGAGAGCATGCCTTTTAAGTCACGATGCTCACGAAAGATCGCAGCATAATCGACAAAATAAACAAACAGCAAAGCACCCAAAAGGATGAGCGATAGCACTATATGTAGACCCTTTTTGGCTACCACCGTGCTTAGGGCTTCTTTATGCAGTGGCAAAAGCCAGATCAATAGCACTGGCAAAATAACCAGTCCAAAGACCCAGATAAAAAATTGTGGCGAGATTAAATCCTGCACTTCCTTTACATCTGTTTGCATCATGTTCTGCACTTGGTCAGATGTAATGGTCACGCCTAAACTATTGACGAAATAGGCGCTCAAGCCACCAATGATCAGCAAAACACTCGCCAAAAGTTTTGAATTCCATCGCCATTGCAGGAGTTGCATCAGCACATTATAAAGTGCCACCACCACCAGTACGGTTGCCGCTAAAAATAGTCCGGCCTTCAATCCCGTATAAGGTGTGAGCTGCTGGATTTGCTGATAAAACGCGAGGTTCAAAACCACCCCAAGCCATAAGGCAAGCACGAGGTTAAATTGACTTAAACTAAGTCTTGGAATTTTTTGCTGTATTTTAGCTATGACCTGAAGCATATTGGCATCAATTATTGATCTTTGATGCCCTAATCTAAAAATTCAAACTTAAAAATCACTTAAAACTGATCAAAACCAAGCAAGAAAAATAAAAAAAGGCGATGTAAAACATCGCCTTTTGAACAACTTAAATCAAAGTTTTAGAATTTAAATTCTAGACCTGTACCTAGAACAGGTTGTTTGCTTTCATCTGGACCTTGTTCAAGTGCTAAGTAACCTGCATAACCATAAGCTTTCACTTGTTTGCTAAATGCATAATCCACACCTGCTATGAATTGCTGAGCTTCGTAATCATCACCCACTTTATAGGTCGTAGTATTTTGACTATATTGTGCTTTGACTGTCCAAGCTTTTGCAGAAGGTAAATTGTATTCTGCGCCGACTAACCAACCTTGAGCATCATCAATATTTGCTGCTGCAACATCATTACCTTTAGCAGCCTCAACCTCTGATGTTTGATACAGTGCTTTGAGTGCCAAACCACCCTCAAGATTTACACGACCGATCGCACGAACAGTATTTGCTGCAGCAAATACTGAAGTTACTTTTCCATCTTTATCTAATGCAGGATGCACCTCAGGCGCACTTGCATTTAAGATCCCTACGCCACCAAAGTTCGATGGAATGGCTTTGTCATAGGCTAAACCTGCGACAACAACGGGGCTGTCATAGACAACAGACGCCGACCAAGCATCGCCAAGACCACGACCTGCAGTTTTTACTACACCTTTGTCGCTCTTGATTCCTGAAGATTCACCTGTTGCAAGCAATGCATTAACTTTAATTGCACCTTCAGCAATTTTAAAAGCTGGTGATTCATAGACAACAACGTTATCTACACGGTTTTCACCCGTCATGATGCCTGTAACATCAGCACGGTTACCCACGTAGTTATTGAATGTATCAACTGGACTAGACAATTGTTTTAATGGTGTATCGTGTGCACCGACTTTCAATGTACCAAGTTTCGCATCTTTCAAACCAACGAAGCGGTTACGCTTAGACCAGTCGTCGCCTTCGCCGTCTGAGTTAAATGCCCATTCAATTGCATAAACTGCGCTTAAACGGTCAGTCAGTTTTTCATCGCCCTTTAAACCCAAGAAAGAACTGTTTGAACTGATTTCAACGACATCTTTATCTGAAACACCCGTTTTATTATCTTCAGGTAAATAATCAACTGACGCATCAATTTCACCGTAGAAGGTTGGTGCTGCAAAGGTTGACCCAGCCAAAAGGCTCAATGCGATAGCCGCTGCTTACTTAGTTTTCATCAAAAATTTTCCTTAAATTATTTTGTAACAGATATTACACACGCGAAACATATTACAAAATTATTAAAATAATATTTGCATTGCTCTTTTAGTGCTTTAGCTGATAAAAAACAACCAAAATCATGATTTAGAAGTGATTTTGGTCATTTTTTGATGCTTTTCCCCAAAATAGAATCGGGACTAAGCTCAATGCAGCCAAACCTGTGATCCAAAATAAATAAGTGCTATAACCCAACTGATCGGCCACTATGCCACTGATGCTATACAGCCCCCCACTCACCGTAGCCATAATGGCAACCTGAAATGTAAAGTCCGTTGCTGCAAATGCTTTACGACTATATTGCATCACCAAAGTCAGCATGATCACGAGCAGCATGGCTGAAATCATGTCTTCGGCAGCATTGATCCCATAGATCAGCCATTCATGGACGGGCCGTTTTGCCTCGAACTGCAAAGCCAGCCATGCATAGGCCAATAAACTGAATATTTTCAATACCGAATAGAAAACCAAGGCTTGCGCCCGAGAAATATACTTCAAGCTAAGACCAGCAAGCCCTGCCCCAATTAAAGCAGCCACTGCACCTAGCATGGTGACATACAGACCAATTTGACTAAAACTCAATCCTAAATCGACCATCAGTGGCTTAAGTAAAGGACCTGCCAGACCATCTGCAAGCTTAAAACTCAATAAGATCATCAGCCACAGTGTGAGGGTTTTGGTTTGGGTAAAATAAGTCAAATATTGGCGAATGGCGTAGAACAAGCCTGAAGTATGTTTATGGTTGTTATCATTCTCTGGACTAGATTTTATGTTGATTGGTGGCTTTAAAGGTTCTCGATAGAGAAATATAGGAATCGTATTGATGAACACCAATACCGCTAAAAACAGAAAGGTGGCTTGCCAATCCAACCAATCTAAAGCCCAAAGTACAGCGCCACCACCGACAATAAAGCCGAGTCTGGAACCAATCACCTGAAAGGTATTGCCCCAGTGCTGTTGGTCAGTTTTTAAAATATTAACGGCCAAGCCATCGGTTGCGACATCTTGAGTCGCACCAACCAAATTCATACTGAGTAAAGCCACAAAAAACAGCAGCAGATACATCGGTTCATTCAAGCTTTGGATCGGCAAAAAAGACAAGAAGACCAAGACCACCACGGACAGCAACTGCATTGGAATAATCCAACTCCGATAGTGCCCTTTGGACCTTGAACCATGCCGATCAATCCAAGGTGCCCAGATAACTTTGATCGACCATGGCAACATGAGTAATCCAAAGCCACCAATATGTGCCAAAGATACACCTTGCGCTCTTAAAATCACTGGTAAAGCATGGGTCATAAAACCAACAGGTAACCCTTGCGCCCAATATAAGGAAAACAGTAAAAGATAGAGCTGACGAAGCTGGATCATAAGTTCCTAAATGTTGAATGCGCTGAAGTTACATTTAGAGTAGTCAAAATGCGGCTATTTTGCCAATGATCTAAAAAAATCATCGACCTAAGATAAGGTCAATGCTGATGCCGTATTTTTAAAGTACATCACGTCGAAAATGGATTTCACTTATATAAGAATATGCAATGAATCAAAAGACTCTATTATTTCCGGTTTTGCCCGATCAAGTCCCATCACGTGGTTCCACTCTGAGCCGCGCTATTTTTAAAAAACTTTTTTTGGCACAAGGATGGAAATTTGACGGCGAATTTCCCAACCTTGCCAAAGCTGTAGCGATCATTTCTCCGCATACTTCTAATATAGATGCATGGCATGGTTTTCTCGCCTTGCTTGGGATCGGGATAAAAATAACCATTTTTGGTAAAAACACCCTTTTTGATACTCCCTTAAAACCACTTTTAGATTGGGTCGGCGTGATCCCAGTACAGCGTGAAAATCCACATGGACTGACACGTGAAATTGCTGAGATTGTCCAAGCGACAGATCAAATTTGGATTGGAATGGCACCTGAGGGAACACGAAAAAAAGCCGATAAAATCAGGAGTGGTTTTTACTATATTGCCTATGAAGCACAGATTCCTATCGTGATGTTTAGCTTTGATTATGCAAAGAAAACCATTCATTGCTTGGGTGTTTTTGAACCGAGTGGAGATTTTGAAACTGATCTCGAAAAAATTTTGAAGATATATGACGGGAAATTTTCCCCGAAAAATCCCGAATGGTTGGCCTTGCCGTTACAAAAGCACTGGAAAAAGCCCTAGTCAAATGGCTATTTTTTTGATGTGATGTGCACTTTGTATATTTAACCATCAGATTTCACCCATGAAACTTTTGCAATACCTGATTCCTAGCCTCTTTGTATTGGCACTCACTGGCTGTGATTCTGCAACCAAAACGCCTGCGACCACGACACCTACACCAGCCAAAGCACGTGAACCGGTGATCGCGATTGCGCTCGGTGGTGGCGGTGCCAAAGGTTTTGCTCATATTGGTGTGCTTAAAGTGCTTGAATCGCACGGTATTAAACCTAAGATTGTGACTGGGACCAGTGCGGGTAGTTTTGTCGGCAGCTTATATGCCAGCGGTAAAACGCCTTATCAAATGCAGCAATTGGCTCTGAACTTTAAAGAGTCCGATATTCGTGACTTAACCTTAAATAGCCAAGGCATTATTCAAGGGCAAAAACTGCAAGACTTTGTTAATAAAAACGTCGGCAATAAATCAATTGAACAGTTTCCAAAACGCTTTGCTGCTGTAGCCACCCGTTTGGATAATGGCAGCAAAACTGAATTTAACCGCGGCAATGCTGGCCAAGCAGTGCGTGCATCATGCAGCATTCCAAATGTATTTGTACCTGCAACCATTGCAGGGGTGAAATATGTCGATGGTGGCTTAGTCAGCCCGATTCCGGTGAAAACGGCACGTGATATGGGTGCAGATATCGTGATTGCGGTTGATATTTCTGCGCGTCCTGACGGTAGCAAAGCCGTAAGCATGTTTGGTTTACTCGATCAAACCATTAACATCATGGGACAACAAAGTATTAATGAAGAACTAAAAAATGCCAATTTCGTGATTCAACCGAAAGTGGGACATATTGGCACACTCGATTTGAAGTCGAGCAATGCGACGATTTTAGAAGGTGAAAAAGCCGCACAGCTCAAAGTGAATAGCATTATTAAGGCGATCGATAACTTTAAACACTCCCCTGCGGCCTTTAAACCAGCACCAAAAGCGAAAATATAATTCAACGATTTTTTTTATATTCATTGAGTTATACATCTGCTACATTGATATAGATACTGGTTCATCTATATCAATTCACCCTTATATAAGAGTAGATGTATGGAATTTATTTTAGAACCTTGGCACTGGTTTGTATTGGGCGTCGCTTTGATGCTTTTTGAACTGATTTTGCCGTCTTTTGCTGCGCTCTGGTTTGGCGTTTCCGCAATTTTGGTCGGGATCTTATATTGGATCTTTCCATCCATGGACTTTAATGTCCAAATTGTGGTTTGGATTATTTTTGCCGTGCTCTGCACATTTTTGTGGTTCAAATTTATTAAGCCTTTATCCATTGATAAAACCAAAGCAGGTCTGTCGCGTGAAGCGACAATTGGCCAAGTGGGTATGGTGATTCAAACCCAACTCAATCATGGCAGCGTTAAAGTTCGCTTCCCAATGCCTGTTTTAGGTTCAGATGAATGGCATTGCCGTACCCAAGATGCACTTCAAGTCGGCGACCGTGTTCGCGTGACCGATATTTTAGGCAATGATTTAGTCGTCCAACTGCACAGCAGCAACCACCCCGCTGACAATCCATAAATAAGTGAGAAATGACATGTCTGGTGTTTCTATTGTTTTTTTAGCGCTCTTAGTTTTTGTAGCCGTCACCATTTTTAAAGGTGTTCGTATTGTTCCCCAAGGTTATAAATGGATTGTTCAGCGTTTAGGTAAATACCATACCACGCTCAATCCGGGACTGAACTTTGTGATTCCGTATGTCGATGAAGTGGCTTATAAAGTCACAACCAAAGATATCGTGTTAGATATTCCCTCTCAGGAAGTGATCACTCGTGACAACGCGGTACTGCTGATGAATGCTGTGGCTTATATCAATTTAACCACGCCTGAAAAAGCAGTTTACGGTATTGAAAACTACACATGGGCGATTCAAAACTTAGTTCAAACCTCTTTACGTTCTATTGTCGGTGAAATGGACTTGGATGATGCACTTTCATCGCGTGATCATATTAAGGCTAAACTTAAAGCTGCTATTTCTGATGATATCTCTGACTGGGGCATTACGCTTAAAACTGTAGAAATTCAAGATATTAAACCTTCTCATACCATGCAAGCGGCAATGGAAGAGCAAGCAGCAGCGGAACGTCAACGTCGTGCGACAGTCACCAAGGCAGACGGTGAAAAACAAGCGGCTATTTTGGAAGCTGATGGTCGTTTAGAAGCCTCTCGTCGTGATGCAGAAGCTCAAGTGGTACTGGCAGAATCTTCACAGCGTGCAATTGAAATGGTGAGTTCAGCCGTCGGCGATAAAGAAATTCCAGTTGCGTACTTACTGGGTGAACAATACGTTAAAGCCATGCAAGATATGGCTAAATCTAATAATGCCAAAACTGTGGTTTTACCTGCGGATGTACTGAATACGATTCGTGGTGTGATGGGACGTAATAACTAAATCTTCGCATTAATTAAAATGGGTCGTGATATACGGCCCATTTTTATGCCCAAAACAAAAAAGAAGGCAAAGTTTGTGAATTTATGTTTAAATTTCACGTTATTTTTTTGACGTTTTAGGACTTATCGTTCGATTTTACCTACTTGGCTTAGGCAAATCCCATTGAGTCCCCTAATTAAACGCAATTGTCCAACGCCAAAGCGGATACCGTATGAGCTCCCTGAATCCCACCCTAATTACCTTTCTCTTTTATATTGTCGCCATGGTCGTGATCGGTTTACTTGCATACCGTGCGACCAGTAACTTTTCTGACTACATTTTAGGTGGCCGCCGATTAGGGAGCTTTGTCACTGCCCTTTCTGCAGGTGCATCAGATATGAGTGGTTGGTTGCTCATGGGTCTTCCGGGGGCGATTTACCTTTCAGGTTTATCTGAAATGTGGATTGCAATTGGTCTGATCATCGGTGCTTGGCTCAACTGGCTACTTGTGGCAGGTCGTCTACGTGTACATACCGAAGTTCAAAATAATGCCTTGACCCTACCTGACTATTTCTCAAATCGTTTTAACGATCAAAAGAAAATCTTACGTATCGTGTCAGCTGTGATTATTTTGATTTTCTTCGCAATTTACTGTGCTTCAGGCATGGTTGCAGGCGCTCGATTATTTGAAAGTATGTTTGGTATGTCGTATAGCACTGCGCTTTGGATCAGTGCCATTGCAACGGTGAGCTATGTGTTTATTGGTGGCTTCCTTGCTGTCAGTTGGACCGATACCATTCAAGCGGGCTTTATGATTTTTGCCTTGCTACTTACCCCTATCGTGGTCATGTTGTCATTCTCTGATTTAAGCCAGTTCACTCTGGCACTAGAAGCGGCACGCCCTCAAGCGATGAATGTATTTGCTGACTTAAGTTTTGTCGCAATCATGTCTTTATTGGCATGGGGCTTAGGCTATTTTGGTCAACCGCATATCTTAGTCCGCTTCATGGCAGCTGATTCTGTTAAATCGATTCCCAATGCACGCCGTATTGGTATGACATGGATGACGCTCTGCCTCGGTGGCGCAGTTGCAGCAGGCTTCTTCGGTATTGCTTATTTCCAACAGCATCCAGAACTGTCAAGTGTCGTTACAGCAAACCCTGAAACGGTCTTTATGGAATTGACTAAAATTCTATTTAACCCATGGGTGGCAGGTATCGTATTGGCTGCGATTTTAGCTGCGATCATGAGTACCCTCAGCTGTCAGCTTTTAGTCTGCTCAAGTACATTAACTGAAGACTTTTATAAATCATTCTTACGCAAAAATGCTTCACAAAAAGAATTAGTTTGGGTCGGCCGTATTATGGTGTTAATGATTGCGTTGCTTGCGATCTATATGGCGGGTAATCCTGACTCTAAAGTCCTTGGTCTCGTCGCATATGCATGGGCAGGCTTTGGTGCTGCATTTGGCCCACTGATTATCATGTCATTGTTTTGGAAACGCATGACACTCAATGGTGCTTTAGCAGGTATGGTGGTTGGTGCTGTTATGGTTATTCTATGGAAAAACCTCTGGGGCGATACAGGCGTTTATGAAATTATACCGGGCTTCATCTGCTCACTCATTGCAATCATCATTGTGAGTTTAATGGGCAAAGTGCCATCTGCTGAAGTCACTGAAAAATTTGAAGAAGCAGATCGTATCTATAAAGAAAGTATTTAAGACCAATAGCACTTAAATTTAAGCTCTAAGTTTTAATATCTGCAAAAAAGGACGCCTAGCGTCCTTTTTTGTTTTTATTATGTCATCCATTTAGATATTACTTAGAGGTTTATTGACTTCTGTTCCAAATATACAAAATATAAAAAAGCCCACATCATGTTAAATGTGTGGGCTGAGATCTTTTACTGCGTCATATTAACTTTGACGTTTTAATAAAAACTGCGTGATCTTGTGTAATTCTGCCGCATCTTCTGCAAAATAATCCAAAGCTTGAAGTGCTTGTGCATGTAATTCTTCTGCATATGCTTGCGCTTGATCAAGGCCCATTAACGCAGGATATGTGGATTTATCCACTTGTTGATCTTTACCCGCTGTTTTACCCAATGCTTCAGTGTCAGCAATAATATCTAAAATATCATCTTGCACCTGAAAGGCTAAACCAATCGCAAGACCAAATTCACGGAGTTTAGGAATGGCTTGATCTGTGCCATTAAATATTGTCACTGCCGCCATCATGATTGCTGCAGAAATTAAAGCGCCGGTTTTATTTCGATGAATATTTTCCAGTTCATCCTGACTGACGTGTTTGCCTTCCGCTTGTAAGTCTAGGACTTGTCCATTGACCATTTTTGAAGTTGCAGTCGCTAAAATTTGCATTTGCTTTAAGATAATCGGCGCTTCAACGGCTGGGCCTTGATCAAAGAGACGACTGCCTAAAACTTCAAAAGCCATCGATTGTAAAATATCGCCAGCAAGTAAGGCCGTATCTTCACCAAAAGCCACATGACAAGTTGGTTGACCACGACGAAGTAAATCATTGTCCATACACGGCAAATCATCGTGTGCCAATGAATAGCAATGAATAAATTCAATTGCCACCGCAGCACGGCGTACTGCTGCAAAATTGGTATTGGGTTTTAATGCTGCTGTTGCATAACAAAGTGCCGGTCGAACACGTTTTCCACCCAACATCACAGCATGATACACCGCCCCTTTTAAGGGTTCTGGAATTGAAAATGCATCAAGCGCTGTCAGTAAATCCTGCTGAATACGCTGCTGCGCTTCTGTC
Source organism: Acinetobacter sp. YH12128 (assembly GCF_013418655.1). Lineage (NCBI taxonomy): Bacteria > Pseudomonadati > Pseudomonadota > Gammaproteobacteria > Moraxellales > Moraxellaceae > Acinetobacter > Acinetobacter sp. YH12128. The sequence goes on from NZ_VPBO01000012.1 coordinate 62,693, forward strand.
AGGGCATGTGTGGAAACGTCTGTTAAAGAAGACACATTCACCTCAAATACTTTAAATATTTAACTGCTTCGTTCATTAGCAAATCGACTGCCAATGTTTTCTGTCAATTTTGACCTGTTGCATAATACTGCTTTCTCAGATCTTTCTCTATGTTACGACCTAAATCTATGTGTTTTTCCCACAGTCTGATGGTTTTTTAAATGTCGTTTCCTCAAATAGCGCCACATTTTGTCCATCATTAAAACAAGTAGAATTTTTCGAGCCTTTCTTGGCTTGATACAAAGCCTGATCGGCACGTGCCAATGTTTCAAAAAATGACTCTGTACCATCCCACAAGGCCACTCCGCATGAGATACTCAGTTGTAAAGCCTTATCCGCATAATTCATCGAAGAAGCATAGATTTGCTCACAACATTGTTGAGCAATCGAACATGCAGTCGATATAGCCGTGCGTGGCAAAATCATTGCAAACTCTTCCCCACCCATGCGATATATTTGTGCATCTGCATGTTGACTAATTTGCATCCTTAAAAGCTGCGCACTTTTTCTTAAAACTTCATCGCCAAACGCATGACCGTAGATATCATTGATTTGCTTAAAATTGTCTAAGTCGAGCATCATCAAACAAATTTCATCGGCTTGTTCAACCGCGAAGCTTTTTTGCCACTGAGAAAGGTCTAAATCAAATCCACGTCGATTTTTTATCCCTGTCAGATAATCAAAATAAACTTGTTGTTCGAGTTGTTGGTTATGTTTCAACAGCGATAATTCGAATTGCTTTAAATTTGTAATGTCCGCACAGCACAACAACACATGTTCCAAATCGCCACTTTGTTGAAACTTAGGTTTGAGCGTGAACCAATAATGCCGTTCATTTTCACTATACATAAAGGGTTCAATGCTGTCGTTCTCTAAACAGCGTAAATCAAACTCAGAACTTGTGGCTTTGGTTTTTTGCTGCATCACAGACACGTGATTTAATACGATCTCTTGTAAGTCTGACTGAAATCGATGTTTAAATATTTGATTGGCGCATATCAGCTCAGCTGTCGCAGAAAATAACGCAGCAGGCATTGGCAACGCTTCTAATACAGCCAATTGTTCAGTAGGTAGATCCGATTTTATTAAGTCTTTTTTAAGCATGGTTTCGCTACTTTTTTTCAGGGTAAAGCTACGCAAAATGCTAACAAAATTAATCTGTCATAAATCACAGAAACTTTCTAATATTAAATGCAGTTCATATTATATAAAAAGATATACCAATTCATGATTTGCTTATTCATATAAAAGATAAAGGCAAAAAAAAGCCCCTGCAAAGCAGAGGCTGATTTCAAATGAGATGTTAAATGCTTAATCCAAACTATCCGCAGGAATACGCACCCAGCCTTCCATTAAGACACGCGCACTTCGGCTCATCACGGCTTTTTTAACGACCCACTGACCATTTTCATAAATTGCTTGCGCACCTACACGTAGCGTCCCAGACGGATGTCCGAAACGCACAGCTTCTCGCTCCCCACCACCCGCGGCTAAGTTCACAAGCGTTCCCGGTATCGCCGCAGCTGTACCAATGGCAACTGCCGCTGTGCCCATCATGGCATGATGCAGTTTCCCCATCGACAAGGCACGAACCAATAAGTCCGTATCTTGTTCTGAAATTTGTTTAGAACTCGAAGATGTATAGGCTTTCGGTTTTGAAACAAATGCAATCTTTGGGGTATGTTGACGCTGTTCTGCTTCAGCAATATCTGAAATCAAACCCATTTGCTGCGCACCATAAGCACGGATTTTTTCAAAACGGGCCAATGCCTTGGCATCACCATTGATTGCATCTTGCAGTTCAGTGCCGACATAACCAATATCTTCTGCATTTAAGAAAATCGTTGGAATACCTGCATTAATGAATGTTGCAGGGAAACTGCCTTCATCGGGTACGGTTAAAGTATCGACCAAGTTCCCTGTAGGGAACATAGCGCCGCCATCTTCACCATCATCTGCGGGGTCTAAAAATTCAATTTGAACTTCAGCTGCTGGGAAGGTCACACCATCTAGTTCAAAATCACCGGTTTCTTGTACTGCACCATCAGTAATAGGTACATGCGCAATAATGGTTTTTTGAATATTGGCTTGCCAAATACGAACCGTACACAAGCCATTTTCAGGAATACGTGATGCATCAACCAGACCATTTGCAATGGCAAATGCACCAACAGCTGCCGTTAAGTTTCCGCAGTTACCGCTCCAGTCTACAAATGCTTTATCAATCGACACTTGTCCAAATAGGTAGTCGACATCATGCTCAGGCTGTGAACTTTTTGCCAAAATAACGGTTTTACTGGTACTTGATGTTGCTCCACCCATCCCATCAATTTGTTTGCCATAAGGATCTGGACTGCCAATCACACGTAATAAAAGTTGGTCGCGAACTTTTCCAGCTTGTTGTGCTGCAAGCGGCAAATCATCTAGCTTGAAAAATACACCTTTACTAGTACCACCACGCATATAAGTCGCTGCAATCTTAATTTGGGGAGCAAAACTCATTTTTATTGAATCCTTAATCTTTATCATTGTGTTTTGGCAGAGCGTTCTTTTCTGCGCTTTTGCATCATACAATGTTTAATTGAAGTTTTAACAATCACATGACTTAAGTATAAAAAAACAACATTCGATACCTTTTCCATATAAAGCCAAGTATAAGAATTTCAATTAAAATAAAATTAATCTATTGATTCATAAATTTTTAATTCAGCATTTAAAACCAAAAATAGGTTATCAAACCTATAAATATTTTTCATAAATTTTGAGCTACTAGGCTATTCATTCTCTATACATTACAATTACCAAAATTAAACCATTCTCGGGAAGAGTAACTTGACTACCAATTCCTCCGAACTCAAGCGTGGCTTAAAGAATCGTCATATTCAATTGATTGCCATGGGTGGTGCAATTGGTACAGGCTTATTCTTGGGCTCAGCGCATGTGATTCAATCTGCTGGACCATCCATCATTCTCGGCTACGCCATTGGCGGTTTGATCGCCTTTCTAATTATGCGTCAGTTGGGTGAAATGATCGTCCATGAACCTGTAGCGGGTTCATTTAGCCATTTTGCATATAAATATTGGGGGAAATTTCCAGGTTTCTTAACAGGTTGGAACTACTGGATTCTCTATATTTTAGTGGCAATGACAGAACTCACCGCTGTTGCGAAATACATCAATTACTGGTGGCCTCATATTCCAGCATGGGCATCTGTACTGTTCTTCTTCGTGATCATTACTTTAGTAAACTTAGGTAATGTGAAGTTTTATGGTGAATCTGAGTTTTGGCTGTCAATTATTAAAGTCACTGCAGTTATTTCTATGATCGTATTTGGTTTGTATTTGCTACTGACTGCAGATGCCAACTCAACAGCATCATTTACCAACTTATGGAGTCAGGGCGGCTTCTTCCCAAATGGTTTTGAAGGCTTATTCTTCATGCTGGCTTTCTTGATGTTCGCCTTCGGTGGTATTGAACTGATTGGTATGGCGGCAGCGGAAGCTGAAAATCCAAAAGAAACTATTCCTAAAGCGATTAACCAAGTTGTTTTTCGTATTTTGATTTTCTACGTGGGTTCTTTAACTATTCTATTGTCACTTGTGCCATGGAATCAGCTTGAACTAGGTGGTCTAGACAAAAGTCCATTTGTGATGATCTTTAGCCAACTGGGTATTGATTGGGCTGCACATTTACTGAACTTCATTATCTTAACTGCAGCACTGTCTGTTTATAACAGCGGTATGTATGCCAATAGCCGTATGCTTTACAGCTTGGCGAAACAAGGTAATGCACCAAAAGTTTTCGCAAAAACCAACAAAAGTGGCGTGCCAATTCCAGCAGTATTACTTTCTGCTGTCCTGATTTTCGGTTGCGTACTCTTAAACTACTTTGTACCTGAAGATGCGCTGGGTCACTTAATGTATGTGGTGGTTGGTGCACTTGTCCTTAACTGGGCGATGATTACCATGACTCACTTACAGTTCCGTCGTGCAAAACGTATTTTGAATTTTACAACGTCTTATCCTGCACTTTGGGCACCAGTCAGCAACTACATCGTTCTGATCTTTATTGCTTTAGTTCTCTTTATTATGTGGACTCAGGGCTTTATGGAATCTGTTCTAATGATCCCTGTTTGGATTACAGTCATGTTATTAATGTTTAACTATCTTAATCCTAAAGATTTGAGCGACATTGACCCCAATGAAGTTCATAAAGACTAAGTAATTTAAAAAGTTATTGTTTCGGCAATAACTTTTTTTTTAGCTAAAATAGGAGTACATTAGCCTCCGTCTTGCGCTCTTAGCTTAACTGGATAGAGCAGTTGCCTCCTAAGCGACCGACGTGGGTTCGAGTCCCGCAGAGCGCACAATTTCTGAGATATCCCTCCTCCCTGTATTTGTAATCCCCCATATACCAATAAATATAAAGAAAGAACCTTTCACACTAAAAACCCATCAATTACAGTTTTTAACTTAGTTATTGTTTTTACAAAGATTACTGTTCAAAGACTATTTTTAAGAACAGTTAAATAGCGCTTTAAAATGTGCTAACCACCTACCTCTCAATGCAAAAAACGACACATAGTATGGTCCATAAGGCCAAAAAATCAATTTATGACTGCTCATATCAAAATTTTTTCAATTTTTTCTAGGTTTAGAAAATAATGCGCTAAATGAAAATATTAAATAATAATCAAAATGTTATATATACTAATTAGTACTTTTACTCTAAAAATAGCAACTTTTAGCCATATTTTTCAATCTAGAGCATTTACTCTTATTTTAATTGTGCTATTTTTGTCACATGGCGTAACAAATAGGCTAAAACCAAGAAAAAGTTACGCATAACGAATATTTGCAGTATCCCAAAAAAACTAACAAGTTTGATTCGTATCTCAAGGAAAGACGAAGAATGAAATTAAAAACTTTAACTACAGCGATGATTCTTGCAACTGTACCAATGACAGGTGCATTTGCTGCAGCTATGGATCGCTCAGGTCAATCCATGTCTGCGTTTTTACAACCAGGAAATTATTTTGAAGCTGGAATTTCTGTTCTAGATCCAACTGTTGAAGGACAAGAATCTGGTACTAGTGAAACACGCCGTAATATTGAAGATATGGCTGGTGATTACTACTTCCCTTCAGCTGCCTTAAAACTACAATTAACGGATAAATTCTCATTTGGCTTAATTTACGACCAACCATTTGGTGCTGATGCAGAATATACAGGCACCAATGTATTTACTTCTACACCAGGTACTGACACTGTATTATCTGCAAGTGCAGTAAATAATATTGTTACTGCAAAAGCAGTTGCTGCTTTAGAAGCACAAAATTTACCTGTTAATGAACAAACACTTGCTGCAGCAAAACAACAAGTACTTGCAAGCCCAGCATTCCAACAACTTAATGGTGCTCTAACTGCTGCAAATGGTTATTTAGGTGAAGGAAATACCAAAGTTGAAGTAGACACTCAAAATCTTTCAATGGTTTTTGGTGTTGAACCAATTGAAAACTTTAGCGTTTATGCAGGTGGTGTATACCAAACTGTAAAAGGTAAATTAAGTCTTCGCGGTCAAGCATATAGCTTATTCAATGGCTACGATGCAACCTTTAAAGAAACTGCGGGTACAGGTTGGTTAGCTGGTTTCGCATACCAAATTCCTGATATCGCTTTAAAAGCATCGGTAACTTATCGCTCTGAAATTGATCATGATGCTAAATCTGATGAATCACTATCTCTAATGGATTTCGCTGGTTTACCTGCAGTATTGGGTGGCCTAGGTGTTTCACCAGAACAATTGGCAGCATTGGGTCAAACAGGCAAAACAAAAATTACAACTCCACAATCTGTTAACGTAGATTTCCAAACAGGTATCATGGCTAATACAGTTGCTTTTGCAAATGTTCGCTGGGTAGATTGGTCTAGCTTCTCTATTCAACCTTACAAATTTGGCAAAGTAAGTGAAGCAGTTGGTCCACTTGTTGGTCGTCCAGATGGGTTTAACCTAGTTGAATATTCTGATGATCAAATTTCTGCAACAGTTGGTGTAGGCCGTAAATTCAATGATCAATGGGCAGGTAATGTATCTGTAGGTTGGGATTCTGGTGCAGGTAACCCTGTGTCTACACTTGGTCCAACAGAGGGTTATTGGAACGTAGGCCTAGGTTTACAATTTAGCCCTGCTCCAAACTACTTCATCGCTGGTGGTGTGAAATACTTCATGCTAGGTGATGCAGATGCTCAAACTGGTGCTCAATCAGGAAGTAGCGACTATGTAGCAACATTTGAAGACAACGATGCTTGGGCATACGGTCTAAAAATTGGTTACCGCTTCTAAAAATTTTTTGCAGATTCAACTACGGTTGAATCCAATTTTCAAAATAAAATCAAATGCTCAAACTCTGAGCATTTGATTTTTCACTATGAATAATTATTTTTTAAGTTATTTACTCTATTTTTTCATTTAAAAATCATAAACATAAATATATGCAACTAGAATAAATACTCTAGTCATGTTCATTTTTTAACTTCCTGAGTTCAATTTTAGAGTAGCAACTCTTATTTACTGTTTTTCTATTTATGTTACTTTCCACACATTGAAATAACATCAAAAGTTACAAACAGGGAAAATGTATGCAACTTAACCGTCTTACAAAAGCGATCATCATCAGTTTAATGCCTGCAACTTCTGCAATTGCTGGTGGTTTAGACCGTTCTGGCCAGTCAATTTCTGCATTCCTACAGCCAGGTAACTACGCTGAAGCAGGTATCACTGTTCTAGATGCAGAAGTAAAGTCAAATGAACTTAATGTCGATGACATGGCGAAGTCATATTACTTCCCTTCCGCTGCTGTCAAAGTACAAGCGACTGACAAAATTTCACTAGGTTTAATTTACGACCAACCATACGGTGCAGAAGCTGAATATGATGCTGCATCGCAAGTATTTGGTAATGGTGCTCAAGGTACATCTGTAGATGTTAAAACTGAAAGCTTAACTGCCCTAATTGGTTACCAACCAAACGAAAATTGGAACTTTTATGCAGGTCCAGTTTGGCAAACTGTAGAAGCCAATATCAAACTACGTGGTGCTGCTTATGGTGGTAATGCCAAACTTGGTACTTATAACATCGAAATGGAACGTGAAGAAGCTTATGGCTGGTTAGCAGGTGTTGCTTATTCGATTCCTGAAATTGCATTAAAAGCGGCTATTACCTACCGCTCTGAAATTGAACATAATACAAAATCCAATGAAACGCTTCTACCGTATCCATCTTTAATTGCGCTGACATCATCTGTTGATGCAACAACACCTCAATCAGTTAACTTAGATTTCCAAACAGGTATTGCTAAAGATACGCTAGCATTTGCCAATGTTCGTTGGGTACATTGGAGCCAGTTTGCGGTTAAACCAACTTTACTTGGTAACGTAAGTTCAATTCCAGCACCTCATGTCCGTCAAAATCTTATTGATTACTCAGACGACCAATGGTCAGCTAATGTTGGTGTAGGCCATAAATTTAACAGCAAATGGTCTGGTTCTGCATCTGTAGGTTACGATTCGGGTGCTGGCAACCCTATTACGACTTTAGGCCCTGTTGAAGGGAATTGGAATGTTGGTCTAGGTGGTCAATATAGTCCTGCTGAAAACTATTTCATCCAAGCAGGTGTTAAATACTTCTGGTTAGGTGATGCTACTGCTCAAACTGGTGGTAATCCAGTAGGTGAATTTGAAGATAACCATGCGCTTGGCTATGGTTTGAAAATAGGCTATCGCTTCTAAGTTGTTAGAACAGCTTTGCATTAAACAAGAAAGGGCGCATAAGCGCCCTTTTCTATAACCAGCTATACAGAATTAAGCTGGAATATCACGAACTGAAGCATTACGAATCGCTTCTTTTAATGCAGCATAGCCATGAATTGGTGGGAATTGTGGAAATTCTGCAATCACATTGTCAGGCGCATCAAATAAGAAACCCGCATCTGCTTCACCAAGCATCGTCGTATCGTTATAAGAATCACCTGCTGCAATCACCCGGAAGTTTAACCCATGCAATGCTTGAACGGCTTTACGCTTTTGATCAGGTTGACGAAGCTTATAAGCTGAGATCATACCATTTTCATCAGTTTCTAATTTGTGGCAGAAAATCGTTGGCCAACCAAGTTGCTGCATTAATGGATGTGCAAACTCATAGAAAGTATCTGAAAGAATAATCAATTGAAAATGAGTACGCACCCACTCTACAAACTCTTTTGCACCTTCAAATGGCCCCATATCTGCGATTACGTCTTGAATATCGTTTAAACCCAAACCGTGTTGTTTTAGGATATTTAAACGCTGAGTCATCAACACATCGTAATCTGGAATGTCACGAGTCGTTGCTTCAAGTTCTTTAATGCCTGTTTTTTTCGCAAAATTAATCCAAATTTCAGGTACTAAAACCCCTTCTAGATCTAAACAAACGACTTCCATGCACTCTACCCTCTGTTATGTGAAAAAAATTTTTTCAATATCATAGCGGAAGAATAAAAAAATGCATTGTTCTTTTTTAAATCTATTTTTTTCATAAGTATCTATTTTTTAGTGATAAGTGTGTTTTAGCATTTCCATTAAAATAGTTCTGAAATAAATTAATATAGGTTTTAACGTTCCAAGCCTATAGCCAGGACATTCATGACTACCATCCCTACTATTGACCTTGTCGATGCACTTGCATCTGAATATGCAGATAAATCACCTTCTGAGATTATGAAACTTGCGCTTAGCCAGCAAGGTGAAGTTGCGATTTCCTTTTCTGGTGCAGAAGATGTTGTACTGATTGATCTTGCATCGAACTTAGGGATTCCTTTTCGTGTATTTAGTTTAGATACCGGTCGCTTACACCCTGAAACTTACCAATTTTTAGATACTGTCCGTAAACATTATAAAATTGATATTGAAATCTGTTTCCCAGAAAGTGATGCCGTACAAAAACTGGTAACAGAAAAGGGCTTTTTTAGCTTCTATCAAGATGAACATAAAGAATGCTGTGGTATCCGTAAAGTACAACCTTTGCGTAAAAAACTAGCCACTTTAGATGGCTGGATCACAGGTCAACGTAAAGACCAAAGCCCAGGCACACGTAATGAAATTCCTGTGGTACAAGCAGACCCCGGTTTTTCAGGTCCGGGCAAGCAATTGATTAAATATAATCCTTTGGCAAACTGGTCTAGCGCTGATGTCTGGAACTATATCCGTCTAATGGAAATTCCATATAATCCACTACACGAACGTGGCTTTATCTCGATTGGCTGTGAACCATGTACTCGACCTGTTTTACCGAATCAACACGAACGAGAAGGTCGCTGGTGGTGGGAAGATGCAACCCATAAAGAATGCGGCTTACACGCAGGCAACATGAAAAAATAAAGATCACAAAACCACTGCATAGCAGTGGTTTTTTTCAACGCATCGATACACATAATTCCGTATCATTTCAACGTAAAAACGCTATACTGCAAAAGACAATTTAATAATTCTAACAATGCTACTCATACATGAGCAGCTGTAGAAATTGCAGTGAGGCAATCAACGCTATGCATCCATTACATCCTATTGATTTCATATTCTTAAATTTAGAGAAACGGCAACAACCGATGCACGTAGGTGGTCTATTTTTATTTCAGATCCCTGACAATGCACCAGATACTTTTATTCAAGATTTAGTCGCAGATATTCGTAATTCAAAATCCATTCCTATTCCTCCTTTTAACAATAAACTCAACGGCTTCTTTTGGGATGAAGACGAAGAGTTTGATTTAGATCATCACTTCCGCCATATCGCACTGCCGCATCCCGGTCGTATTCGTGAACTTTTGACTTATATTTCTCAAGAACACAGTGCGCTGATTGACCGTGCGAAACCGCTTTGGACTTGCCATATTATTGAAGGCATTGAAGGCAATCGTTTTGCTATGTACTTCAAAATCCACCACGCGATGGTCGATGGCATTGCAGGTATGCGTTTAGTTGAAAAATCACTTTCGCATGACCCAGATGCTAAAAGAATTGTGCCACCATGGTGTGTAGAAGGCCCTCGTGCAAAACGCCTGAAACAGCCTAAATCCAGTCGTATGAAAGGTCTGTTATCGACCATTAAGGGACAACTTGACTCAACTCCACGAGTTTTGTACGAACTGTCACAAACAGTAATGAAAGATATGGGGCGTAACCCAGATTATGTGTCTAGTTTCCAAGCGCCGAGTTCAATATTAAACCAACGGGTTAGTTCTTCTCGTCGTTTCGCTGCTCAGTCTTTTGAATTTTCACGTTTGTCACATATTGCCAAGTCACTCGGCGTAACAATTAACGATATTGTGCTTGCAATTTGTTCAGGCGCATTACGTGAATATTTAATTACACAAAATGCTTTACCTAAAAAGCCATTGATTGCCATGGTGCCTGCATCTGTGCGTACCGATGATTCAGATATGTCAAACCGTATTACCATGATTTTGGCCAATCTTGGAACCCATAAAGAAGATCCGCTAGAACGGTTGAAGATTGTGCGTCGTAGTGTGCTCAATGCCAAAGAGCGCTTTAAGCGGATGAACTCGAATCAAATTTTAAACTACAGTGCTTTTGTCTACAGTGCAGCAGGTTTAAATATTGCATCAGGCTTCATGCCAAAACGTCAGGCCTTTAACTTGGTCATTTCGAATGTTCCCGGCCCACAAGAGCCGTTATATTGGAATGGTGCACGTTTAGAAGCGCTCTACCCAGCGTCTATTGTTTTGGATGGTCAAGCGCTTAATATCACCATGACCAGCTATTTAGATAAGCTTGAAGTTGGTTTAACCGCATGTCGTAATGCGCTGCCAAAAATGCAAAATTTACTCACGCATTTGGAAGAAGAAATTCAACGATTTGAAACTATTGTGAACCAAGATTCCCCAAAGTTACAGGCGGTTAGCTAACCGCCTGTTTCTAGATTTGGTATCAATTCATCAGCATCTTGAACCATACATAATGATAAAAACCCGTCTAAATTGAACAATCTAGACGGGTTTTTAGTATTTGAACTTTGATTGATTTTTTGGAGCAATTTATGTGTATAAGCTAAAATTTAGGTGAACAAATCCGTTGCTATTGTTTAATTATGACTTGTAGATACGAACTGATAATTAAGTTTATTTTCCATTATTTATAAAATTTTAGCGCATTAAATATTTTAGAATTGCGCGTTAGCACTTTAACCCTCTGGATTACATTATTTATATTTCAATATTTAAGCTTTAATTGCTCGGCACTGTTTAAGTAACTGATGACAAGCAGAACGAATCATAGACGCTGTAATTTGAACCTCATTACCACGCTCATCCACGATATAACCTGAATGGATCGCTTTTGCTTCAACAACAGTTTTAAGACCACTTTTCATTACTGTTTTACTAACACCCATAGTACACCTCTTTTTGCTAAGCCATTTTCAAGTCCAATGCAGGAAAATGGCTTTGGCTATTTGATGTGTCTAGTATTCAAAATAACAGTTCAAAAGTAAAATCTCAGTTGTAACAAGTGTTTAACGATATTCTGTTACAATTTCAGCTCAGAATGATATCGTATTGCTCTTGCGTATATAAATTTTCCACTTGGAACTTGATCACACGGCTAATAAAGTGCTCTAAATCAGCTACCGCAGGTGCTTCAGCAGTTAACAATCGGTCAATCACCGACGGATGTGCCACCACGGTAAAACCACTTTGTGACTCATAAGCACGTGCATATCTCAAGATTTCACGGAAAATTTCATAGCAAACTGTTTCAGCCGTTTTCACATAACCACGCCCCTGACAGGTCGGGCAAGAATCACAAAGGAGATGCTCTAAAGATTCACGGGTGCGTTTCCGAGTCATTTCCACCAAACCCAGCTCAGACACTTGAGTGATCTTGGTTTTAGCATGATCGCGCTCAAGCATTTTCTCAAACTGGCTCATCACTTCTTCACGATGATGTGCTTCTTGCATATCAATGAAGTCAATAATGATAATCCCGCCCAAGTTACGTAGTCGGAGCTGACGTGCAATGACCTGTGTGGCTTCCATATTGGTTTTAAACACAGTGTCTTCAAGCGAACGACCACCAACGTAGGAGCCAGTATTGACATCAATCGTGGTCATCGCTTCAGTTTGATCGATCATCAGGTAGCCGCCAGACTTAAGTGCTACACGTGTCTGTAAGGCTTTCTGAATATCCTCTTCGACATTGTACAAGTCAAAAATTGGACGCTCACCCGGATAATGCAGTAAGCGATTTTGCATACTCGGTACAAATTCTTGGACAAACTCTTGCAATTTGCCATGCACTTCGCGTGAGTCGACCTGAATTTTAGACGTATCTTCATTGGCCAAATCACGGATGACGCGTTGAGGTAAAGGTAGCTCTTCAAAAATCAAAGAAGGTACGACAATACTGCGTTGTTTACGTTGAATGTATTCCCACAGTTTTGCTAAATAGGCCATGTCCTGCGCAATTTCACATTCAGGAATACCTTCGGCAGCAGTACGAACGATGACTGAACCCGGTAAGTTGTGTTCCTTTTGAATGCGTTCAATCATGCTACGCAAGCGATCTCGTTCTTCTTCAGACTCAATGCGCTGAGAAACACCGGTATGACTGCCATATGGCATTAAAACAAGGTAACGAGAAGGAATAGAAAGATCAGTTGATAGTCGTGCACCTTTGGTACCCAACATATCTTTCATGACTTGTACGGTGAGTACTTGCCCTGGTTGTAACAGCTCAAAAACATTCGGGGTTGGTTGATTGCGCTGCCAGACCATATCATTGATATGTAAAAAAGCCGTTCTCGACAATCCAATATCAATAAAAGCAGCCTGCATACCCGGAAGCACGCGAACAACTTTCCCTTTATAAATATTGCCCACTAACCCACGCTTCACGGTGCGCTCAACAAATAATTCATTGACCGTACCGTTTTGAATCAACGCCACCCGACATTCCATCGGTGTGACGTTAATCAACAACTCGTCAGACATATCAAAACTCAAAACATTATAAAAATTCTTGTGTTGCAGCAGTTAATTTAATGCCTTAACTGTCTGTAATAACTGTACGGTTTCATGCAAAGGCAGCCCAACGACATTGCTGTAGCTCCCTTCAATACAAGGAATATAGCGCGCAGCAATTCCTTGAATGGCGTAGGCTCCCGCCTTGCCGATTGGTTCACCTGTTGCCCAATAACTTTCCATGTCAGCTAGACTCAGCGTTTGAAATTCAACCTGTGTGCGCACTACTATACTGTATATTTGATCTTTTGTACTGACACAAACACCTGAAAACACATCATGTTTTCGTCCAGAGATCATTTCCCACATAGAAAAAGCATGTGCTTTCGACGCTGGTTTTCCTAAAATGTGCTCATCAACGCCTAAACTGGTATCGGCGGCAATAACAATAGCATCAGGGAATTGTTGTTGTACTGCGCAAGCTTTAGCACGTGCTAAACGCTCTACATAATCCGCTACAGGTTCTCCTTCCAACACGGACTCATCAATATCTGGACTGAAAATTTCAAATTCCAGACCTAATTGTTGCAATAGTTCGCGTCGTCGAGGAGAACTCGAAGCTAAAATTATATGCGCCATTTTCTCAAGAAGTAATACATGATTGGCCAAATGATTAAGCTAGTAACAATTGGCTGCCAATGGCGGGCAAATGAAAACTGTGCCCCACCCATCACTTGAACAATCCACACAAACAGTAAATGCGCGAAAATTGCCATTGCAGCAATAATCCATAAATTACCAAATGTGAGGATACGGCGTTCACGGGTCAAAAAGCGTGTCACAAATGCAATGACAACAAAACTCAGTGCGTTCATGCCAAAAGGCGCATCAGTCAACAAGTCCGTAAAGAGACCTGTGGCAAATGCAAACCAAACACCGCACCATGTCGGCTGACAGAGTACCCAAAATAGCATGATCATCATCATGAATAATGGGCGCCAACCCGATAGGTCATAAGAAAGCGGATACACCATCAGCACGGATGCCAAAATGATGGAAAAGATAATCGGAAATAATGGGTCGCGCTCTGTATGACGACTAAGCTTAGCGAGTGACATGCGGTTGCTCCATCGCTAAAGAATCGGAAAATAGCACAACCACATGATGACCACCTGCCAATTGGGCAGCAGGATTGATATCAATTTGGGCAAATTCACCGCTATTGTGACGACTGACTTTCGAGACTGTCCCCACCAAATAACCCGCTGGGAAATGTGCCCCTAGCCCTGAGCTATAGACTTTTTCACCGACTTTGATATTCGCACTGGTTGGCACGTATTCCATCTTAAGTCGACCTAAGTCACCTGTACCCGTAACGATTGCACGCATACCGGTATGCTCCATACGCACGGATAAAGAGTGCTCTTTGTCTGAGAGCAACATGACACGGCTACTATGCGGGTAAACATTGATAATTTGCCCCATAATGCCCTTGTCATCTAGTACAGTTTGTCCCACTTTAAGCTGACTGCTGGCTCCACGGTTAATCACAATAATATGACGTAAGGGATCAGCATCGGTACCAATGACTTCGGCAATCTCCATACGACCATCAATAATGAGTGGTGTATCGAGTAGTCCACGCAGTCGAGTATTTTCAGCAGAAAGTTCAGAAAGTTTCTGTAAACGGACTTGAGCCTGAATTAACTCTGCTTGCATCGCGGTATTTTCACGACGTAATTGAGCTTCAGACTTGGTTTGTTGATTCAGCCATTCTCGCGATAACACTGGATAGCTTGCAAGTGCATAAATTGGATTATATGCCGCATACAAGACGTCTCTGGCCGGTTGAATTACATGTGGCATGCGCCAATCAAAGAAAAGCACCACCAAGCATGTAATCACCGCAATGATAAATGAGCGAAAAGATGGCGGTTGTCTTGAAAACAGTTGCGTTTGCACCCGCCGAGTCCTTTTCTTAGCCTACAAATAACATATCATGATTTGGGTTATCGAAGAATTCGAGAACCTTACCGCCACCACGTGTAACACAAGATAGTGGATCTTCTGCAACGACCACAGGAAGCCCTGTTTCTTTTGCAAGAAGCTTATCAAGATTGCGAAGTAATGCACCGCCACCAGTCAACACAATACCGCGTTCTGCGATGTCTGAAGACAACTCAGGTGGCGTTTGCTCTAGTGCAGATTTAACCGCAGCCACAATGTTTTGCAGTGGATCAGAAATCGCTTGAGTCACTTCATCAGAAGTTACGGTAATCGCACGAGGTACACCTTCAGCCAAGTTCCGACCACGGACTTCGATTTCCAAAGGTTTTGCACCTTCTTCTGGAAGCGCCATACCAACTTCTTTTTTGATGTTTTCTGCAGTGGTTTCACCAATCACACAACCATGTGCTTTACGCACGTAATTAATGATTTGTTCATCAAATACATCACCACCGATACGTAGTGAGTCTGCATAGACACAACCTTGAAGTGAAATGATCGCGATTTCAGTTGTACCACCACCAACATCGACAACCATCGAACCACAAGCTTGCTCAACAGGCATACCTGCACCAATTGCAGCAGCCATTGGCTCTTCAATTAAGCGAACTTCACGTGCACCTGCATTGTATACAGCTTCACGGATTGCACGGCGTTCCACCAACGTCGATTTACATGGCACACACACCACGACACGCGGTGCAGGTGGGAACAAACGTTTTTCGTGCACTTTGCCAATGAATTGATTCAACATCGTTTCAGTGACTTCAAAATCTGCAATCACACCATCTTTCATTGGGCGAATCGCAGAAATATTTGCAGGTGTACGACCTAGCATTTGCTTCGCGTCAAGACCTACTGCGGCAACGATTTTTTGTGAACCACTGTGGCGAATTGCCACCACCGTCGGTTCATTTAATATAATGCCTCGTCCTGGCGCATAAATAAGTGTATTTGCAGTGCCTAAATCAATGGCAAGATCCGGCGAAAACAAGCCAATTAGTCGTTTTAGAATCACGGGGACGTTCTCAGTTAAACTTTTATATGGACGCAAGGTGGCAACTTTAACTAAATGTGATGATTTGAACAAGTCAATCGCTTATTATAAGCCACGATATTTTGAATTTTTTTAATACTGATTAGGTAATGTTATGTCTACATCGGATGCACAGCATTCTGCAGATCTAAATGCACAAACAGTTTCAGCGATTGCCCATCTGGCTCGATTGTCGCTAGATGAAGCGCAATCTGCTGACTATGCTCAAAGTTTAAATAAAATTTTAGGCATGATGGAAACCCTGAAAGGCATCGATACTGACGGTGTTGAACCACTAAAAAGTCCATTCGACAATCCACAGCCCTTACGTGAAGACGTGGTATCTGAGACCAATCATCGCGAAGCATATCAAGCAGTTGCTCCTGCCGTACAGGATGGCTTGTACCTTGTTCCGCGTGTGATTGAATAATTTTTATTCAGATCAACATTTTTTCAAATTAAACGTAAAGAAATATTTCTCATGACAGATTTACATCGCTTATCAATTCGTGAATTGTCTGAAGGTTTGGCTGGCGCTAAATTTTCTTCACGCGAATTGACTGAACACTATTTAAAACGCATTGAAAAAATCGATGCTCAAGTCAAGTCATACGTGACCGTGACAGCTGAACAAGCACTTGCGCAAGCAGATGCGGCTGATGCTGCAATTAAATCAGGCAATGCAACTGCGTTGACCGGTGTACCAATTGCACATAAAGATATTTTCTGTACCCAAGGCATTAAAACCACTGCTGGTTCTAAAATGCTGGACAATTTTATCTCTCCTTACGACGCGACCGTTGTAGCGAAAGGTAAAGCTGCGGGCCTTGTCACTTTAGGTAAAGTGAACATGGATGAATTCGCCATGGGTTCGACCTCTGAAAATTCATTTTATGGCGCTACGGCTAACCCTTGGAACTTAAACCATGTTCCGGGTGGTTCTTCAGGCGGTTCTGCTGCGGCTGTAGCAGCTGATCTTGCTCCATTTGCAACAGGTACAGATACAGGCGGTTCAATCCGTCAGCCTGCGTCTTTCTGTGGTTTGACTGGTCTTAAACCGACTTACGGTCGTGTTTCTCGTTTCGGTATGATCGCGTATGCATCATCTTTAGACCAAGGCGGCCCAATGGCACGTTCGGCTGAAGACTGTGCTTACCTCATGAACGTGATGGCAGGTCATGATGCGAAAGATTCAACTTCTGTTGAAAAAGACGTAGATAACTACGTAGCAAACTTAAACGGCACTTCTGTAAAAGGTTTACGCATTGGTATTCCTAAGCAGTACTTTAATGTTGCTGGTTTAGATGCAAACGTCAAAGCACGCGTTGAAGAATCACTGAAAAAGTTAGAAGAAATGGGCGCAACATTGGTTGAGATTGATCTCACCATGACGGATGCTTATGTTCCAACTTACTACCTGATTGCTCCTGCTGAAGCATCTTCAAACTTACAGCGTTTTGATGGTGTACGTTATGGTTATCGCTGTGAAAATCCTGTGGACTTAATGGACTTGTACAAACGTTCACGTTCTGAAGGTTTTGGTAAAGAAGTTCAGCAACGTATTTTGATTGGTACTTACGCGCTTTCTGCCGGTTACTACGATGCTTATTATGTGAAAGCGCAAAAAGTACGTCGTTTAATTCAACAAGACTTCTTAAAAGCATTTGAATCTGTAGACGTGATTGCGGCTCCTGCTGCACCAACGACTGCATATAAGATTGGTGCAAACCTGTCTCCTGTAGAAATGTACTTAGGTGACATCTACACCATCGCAGTGAACTTGGCAGGTCTGCCTGCGATTAACGCGCCTGTTGGTTTTGACAAAGACAATTTGCCTGTTGGCTTACAGCTGATTGGTAATTACTGGTCAGAGTCTCAATTGTTGTCTGTGGTGCATCAGTACCAACAAGCAACCGATTGGCATACACAACGCGCTGCAATTGCTGAGGAGAATGCATAATGGCTAAAAACGCTGCGAAACCAAAATCTAACCTGATTGATGGTTGGGAAGTGGTGATTGGTATCGAGATTCACACTCAGCTTGCAACCAATACCAAAATTTTCTCAGGTTCATCGACTACGTTTGGTCAAGACCCAAATACGCAAGCGAGCCTAGTTGACCTTGCAATGCCGGGCGTATTGCCTGTACTCAACAAAGAAGTGGTTGATCTTGCAATTCGCTTTGGTTTGGGTATCGATGCTTACATCGACCAAGCTTCTGTATTTGCACGTAAAAACTATTTCTACCCTGACTCTCCAAAAGGCTACCAAATCAGCCAAATGGACAACCCGATTGTGGGCTTGGGTCATATCGACATTCAACTTGAAGATGGTACGGTTAAGCGCATTGGCGTAACACGTGCGCACCTTGAAGAAGATGCTGGTAAATCGATCCATGACCAATTTGAAGGTCAATCTGGTATCGATTTAAACCGTGCAGGCACACCTTTACTTGAGATTGTCTCTGAACCCGATATGCGTTCGGTTGAAGAAGCGGTTGCCTACATTAAAGCGATTCACACGCTAGTTCGCTGGTTAGGTATTTCTGACGGTAACATGGCAGAAGGTTCGTTCCGTGCCGACTGTAACGTGTCACTGCGCCGTCCGGGTCAACCTTTCGGTACACGTTGTGAATTGAAAAACCTCAACTCATTCCGTTTCATTGAGCAAGCGATCAATGTTGAAATTGAACGTCAAATGGAAATCTTGGAATGGGACGGCACCATCGACCAAGAAACACGTTTGTTCGACCCTGTGAAGATGGAAACGCGTTCTATGCGTTCTAAAGAAGAAGCGAACGATTACCGCTACTTCCCAGACCCTGACTTGTTGCCTGTTGTGATTGCAGATGCGCAAATTGAAGCGGCACGTGCTGCCCTTCCTGAGCTTCCTGCTGCACGCCGTGCGCGCTTTGTGGCTGACTTTGGTGTAACTGAGTACGATGCTCACGTGCTTACGCTTACTCGTGAAATGTCAGAGTTTTATGAAGACGTGGTAAAAGCTGCGGGCGGTGCTGCACAAGGCAAAGTTGCTGCGAACTGGGTGATGGGCGAATTCTCAGGCGCTTTAAACAAAGCGGGCTTAGAGCTTCATGACTCTCCTGTATCTGCGGAAAAACTTGGCGGCATGATTGCACGTATTGTGGACAACACAATTAATGGCAAAATTGCGAAACAAGTGTTCGGCTTTATGTGGGAAGAAGGCAAAACTGCGGACGAGATTATTGCTGAAAAAGGCTTGAAACAGGAAACTGATACAGGCGCGATTGAAGCGATTATTAAAGACGTACTTGCTGCTAACGAGAAGATGGTTGAAGAGTATAAATCTGGTAAAGAGAAAGCCTTTAACGGTCTTGTTGGTCAAGTGATGAAAGCAGCAAAAGGTAAAGCAAACCCTGCGCAAGTAAATGAATTGATGAAGAAATTGATTGGTTAATACCAATTGATTTTGAAATAAAAAACCCGCTTTAGAGCGGGTTTTTTAAACCTATAATGAAGCTCTTTTTTGCTCAGGAAATAAAGAATTAATTTCTTCAATTTCTTTCGGCTTTGTAATAGCATAATCCACTATTAAATTAATATAAGTAAAAATAGCAGGATTAATATCTTCTAAAACTTCATCACCAATAATCCCTGGATGTACATTTGCATTTCCAATCAATCTAATATTATCAGCAGCTTGTGCAACTCTTAATGGAATAATTTGTTGTTTTGCCAACTCTTCAATTGACTCTTTAATATTCTTCTTTTTAACACCTAAATGCTCGCATAATTTTTCCAATGCTAAACGTATTAAAGCCGCAGCAGAACGTGGTGACAATTCAAAGATCAAAGCCGCTTCTTTATATAATACCTTTACATCATTTGGCATATCAGGTGAATAATCAGGAATATCTTGATTGCTTATTTCTTGTATTGGAAATAATCTCACTAAGTCGGAGTCCTGACTAGGTCTTGGAATAAGACTAAGAAAATTGCTTCCAACTTTTTGATTATACCAAATATTATTTTGACTACATGATGCACAGTTTGCTTGATGAACTCTAGTTGGAATATTGTGTTCTAAACCATTTTCATCATATGAAATAAAAAATAAATTTTCCCACTTCATATGTGAAAAAGCCCCACAATGAGGACATTTGAAACTATTTTGATCAAGAATAGTTTTAGATTGTTCTGGTATTTTCATAACTTATACTAACATTAGTTTTTCTTTATTTAACAAGTTTACATACAAATCTGTAAGTTTTAAAACTATTATTACTTTGAAAAATTTAAAGAAATTTTTCTTTAAATAATTACCACTAAATACATAAACGCCTACTAAATATTTTCCATCGTCAAACTCAAAGACTTAGGACTGATGTGTGCTTAAAAAACAGGAGGGTTTAACTTGGTAAACTATACATACTCATTAGGAGTTTACCATGAGCAAGAAACAGAAGACTTACACCGCAGAATTTAAAGCTGAAGCCATAAAAGCCAT
>NZ_VPBO01000008.1:0-142800 GCF_013418655.1 Acinetobacter sp. YH12128
GAAAACCTTCAAAATTCTTGCTGAGCGATATCGCAATCGAGGCAAAAGACTAGCATTAAGATTCAATCTAATTGCTGGAATTTATAACTTGGAGCTGAGTGAAAAATGACTTATGAAAGAAATCTATTATGGAGTGAACAGCAACAAAAAATCGTTGCAACAGGCGATGCGGTTATTGTGTGCGTGGATAAAATGACCCTGCAAAAAACCTCTATTCCAGAAAATATTAAAACCAAAATAAAAGCCTTAGAAAATTCAGTGGGAAATAATATTTAAATACAATTTAACTTTATATATTTTAAGGAGTCGTGTTAAAATATTGTAGTAAAATGAAAATTATTTATTGAATAAAAATTTTATTATAATATTATGAGCGAGTTTTCATAAGCATTATTAAAATGAAATTTCGGAGTTAAAGATTATGCCTGATATTAGTAATTTATCAGTTGAAGAGTTAAAGAAGCTTCAAGTAGAAGCTGAAGCACTGATTGCATCTAAAAAAGATCAAGCGATTGAAGATGCGTATAACCGTATTGTTGAAATTGCAGAAAATTTAGATTTAAGCGTTGAACAAATTCTTGAATTTGGTTTAAGCAAACGTAAAAAATCAACGCGTAAAGCGGTTGAGCCACGTTACCGTAGCAAAACCAATGCAGATGACACGTGGACTGGTCGTGGTAAACAACCACGTTGGTTAGTGGCTGAGTTAGAAAAAGGCGCGAAACTAGAAGACTTCTTAATTTAAGAACAATTCATGAAATCGTCATATCCTGAGTTCAGGATAATTAAACCAGGCAAATGCCTGGTTTTTTTATCTCTTTGAATTGGCTATGCAGAAAAAGTATGCATAATGTGTCTATAAAGAAAAATGTTTAAATGATGGAAAAAATTGATGGATCGGTTGTGGTGGGATGATCAATAAAACTAATAATATTCGGTGGCTCATTTTTGCTGCGATCAGTTTTTTAATTTTCGTTATGCTGCAAGTGCCAGCAGCGTGGCTCATTACAAAGTTTTATAAAAATAACCAAATGCTACATAACGTCAGTGGCAATATTTGGCATGGGCAAGCAGATTGGACACGAGGAAATTTGAAAGGCTCGTTAAACTGGAACACACGCCCGTGGGATTTGATTTTATTACGCTTGGGTGCAAATGTTGAAATTCATAGTGGCAATACCAAACTACAAGGTGTGATGGGGTATGGTTTTGGTAAAAGTATTAGTATTAAAAACTTAGAGGGTCAAATTGCTCCTGAAACCTTAAAAAGTTTTGCCGATTGGCAATGGCCAATGAATGCCATTCAATTAAAAGATGTGCAGTTTAAATATAAGCCACAACAGGGATTTAGTCGTTCATCAGGCGAGATACAGTGGGCAGGTGGGGATTTATCATTTAGCTTTGCACAGCATCAAGAGTCAATGAATGTGCCTGCCATGTTGGCTCAATTAAAAGACGATAATGGCAAATTGTCGATTGATGTTCGAGATCAACGTGAACAAAAAATGATGAATATGTCACTTGAGCCAGACCTCATGTTGGATGTGCAATTAACCCAGCGCTTTTTGATGAATGTTGCTTCCTATGAAGGTAAGGCAGGATTAGATACGTATGTGATTAGTTCGCGTCAACCCCTATTGAGTGGGGTGAACTGATGGCTGACTATTTCGAAAAAATCCGCGAGATCAATTGGAAGCAAACAGATCGACTTGCACCTGTGGTCTTGGTTTTAATAATTTTGTACTTGTGCTGGAAGTTAGCCGCTTTATTTTGGTTATTGATTGCACCGCCACAAGCCATGCAGTTAGACCGAGTTGAATTGGGTTCACAGCAAACGCAAGTTCCTAATATTAGCTCTTTTGCCTTGTTTCAGGAAAACCGCAGTTCAGCAGCTGACGCGCAGTTAAATATGGTGTTACAAGGTGTGGTGGTTGGACAGCCAAGTCGCTACTCGTCGGCAGTGATTAAGGTCAATGAGAGTTCAGATCGCTACTTGGTTGGAGAAACCATTCAAGGTTCATCATATCAACTGGCTGAAGTTTATTGGGATAAGGTGATTTTAACGCAGGGTAATGGTGCACGGCGTGAATTAGCGTTCCAAGGTATTGAAAACGGATTAGATCAACCGATTGTCCCTACAGCCAATGCAACATCAGGCGGATCTTTGCAAAATAACAGCATGCAAAATGCAGCTAATCCTGCAAATTCAGGGCAAGGCACGACGCAGTCCGCGATTGGTCAGGCCGTACAACGCATGACAGAAAATCGTGAGCAATATCTGCAGGAAATGGGGGTGAATCCATCAGGTAATGGTGGGTTTGAGATTTCAAATCGAACACCTGCTGCCTTGAGAAATAAATTGGGTTTGCAACCGGGTGACCGCATCATGTCTTTAAATGGGCAGGCAGTCGGTGCAGGACAATCTGAGGCGCAATTATTAGAACAAGCCCGCCGTGAAGGGCAGGTGAAACTTGAAGTCAAACGTGGTGATCAAGTGATGACCATACAACAGGATTTTTAGTGATGTTTCATCACTTTATAGGGTTAGGAAACACAGGCGTATATGGCTTTATTTAATAATAACCGTTCAACTTTAGCTGCCTATGCCATGGTGCCCTTGGTTGCTATGGTCAGCACAGCAAGTTATGCACAAACATGGAAAATCAATTTACGTGATGCAGATCTTACGGCATTCATTAATGAAGTCGCAGATATCACGGGGAAAAATTTTGCAGTTGATCCACGGGTACGAGGAAATGTAACGGTTATTTCCAATAAGCCTTTAAATAAAAATGAAGTCTATGACCTGTTTCTCGGTGTATTGAATGTCAATGGCGTGGTGGCGATTCCATCGGGCAACACCATTAAACTGGTTCCAGACAGTAATGTAAAAAGCTCGGGCATTCCTTATGATGCGCGCCACCGTGCGTCTGGAGACCAAATTGTCACCCGAGTAATTTGGCTTGATAACACCAATGCCAACGACTTAATTCCAGCCCTACGTCCACTGATGCCGCAATTTGCACATTTGTCAGCAGTGGCGGGGACCAATGCGCTGATCGTCTCAGACCGTGCTAGTAATATTTACCAGCTCGAAACGATTATTCGTAATTTAGATGGAACGGGTCAAAATGATATCGAAGCCGTGACGCTGCAATCGAGTCAGGCCGAAGAAATGATTGGGCTGTTAGAGTCGATGAGTTCGACCGGCGCATCAAAAGACCCGAAAGGTTCACGAATTCGTATTATTGCGGACAATCGAACCAATCGTATTATCATTAAAGGTGATACAGCGACACGTAAGCGTATTCGTAAGATTATTGAGACCTTAGATGTGCCTGCTGCAGATCGATTGGGTGGATTGAAAGTTTTTCGTCTAAAGTATGCAAGTGCCAAAAACTTGTCAGAAATCTTACAAGGCTTGGTCACAGGGCAGGCCGTTTCGAGTACAAATTCATCGAATAGCTCAAATAGCAGCACGATGAACAGTTTAATGAATGATAGTAACAGTTCGAATTCACAGTCATTCAGTTCACAAAATAACACCAGTTCAGGTATTAACCTCAACAGTAATAACTCTTCCAATAATACGCAAAACGGTATCTCAAGCTTTAATGCCAATGGCGTGAGTATTATTGCTGATGCCACACAAAATGCACTGATTGTGAAAGCAGATCCGCAGCTCATGCGTGAAATTGAATCTGCGATTCAGCAGCTCGATATTCGTCGTCAGCAAGTGCTGATTGAAGCAGCGATTATTGAAGTTGAAGGCACGGATGCTGATCAGCTGGGTGTGCAATGGGCGTTGGGCGATATCAGTAGTGGTATAGGTTTAATTAACTTTGATAACTTTGGTGCTAGTTTAAAGAGTATTGCCGCAGGTTATTTAACTGGTGGTGCTGCGGGTGCGGGTAGCGCGGTGAGTGCGGGTACTTCTTTAGTTCTTGGTGACTATCGTGAAGGCAGTGATGGTTCGCGCAAACTCTATGGTGCGATGATTCAGGCCTTAAAAGAAAAGACCAAATCCAATTTATTATCTACACCGTCGATAGTGACGATGGACAACGAAGAAGCCTATATTGTGGTGGGTGAAAACGTTCCATTTGTGACAGGTTCGGTCACCACCAATGGTGGCACAGCCAATCCATATACATCAATTGAGCGTAAAGATGTCGGTGTTACTTTGAAAGTTGTGCCGCATATTGGTGATGGCGGCTCGGTGCGTTTAGAGGTCGAGCAAGAAGTTTCTGATGTAAAAGACAATAAAGGTCAAGCTTCGGACTTGGTTACGACTAAACGTGCGATTAAAACCTCGATCTTGGCAGAGCATGGTCAAACGATTGTGTTGGGTGGTTTGATCTCTGACAATACATTGCATGGGCGTCAATCGGTTCCGGGGCTAGGGGCTATTCCTGTACTCGGCAAACTCTTTAGCTCGGAAGGAAAATCTAACAGTAAACGCAATTTACTGATCTTTATTCATCCGACTATTGTTGGAAATTCTGCCGATGTGAAGAAAATGTCTCAGCAGCGCTACAGTCAGCTCTATAGTCTGCAACTGGCACTGGATAATGACGGTAATTTTGCGAAATTACCTGAAAATGTGGATGATGTGTATCAACAGCGCATACCTGTTTCAAAAGGTACAGCGCCAGCCCCTGTGTATAAGACGGTACCGACAGCACCACAAATGACACAGCCAGCGGCAGTGGTCTCCACGCCAGTCGCCATTGAACCTGCGGTGAAGCGCCAAACCATTACCGTACCGAATGGCAAAGTGGCGGGCACGCCTTAGGTGAGACAGCAGAGTGGTTTAGCTTTGAAACCACAGCATGCTATGATGAAAAAAACGAGCAATAGAGAATTAACTTCATGACTTGGAAAA
Organism: Acinetobacter sp. YH12128; assembly: GCF_013418655.1. Lineage (NCBI taxonomy): Bacteria > Pseudomonadati > Pseudomonadota > Gammaproteobacteria > Moraxellales > Moraxellaceae > Acinetobacter > Acinetobacter sp. YH12128. The sequence goes on from NZ_VPBO01000008.1 coordinate 4,886, forward strand.
TTCAAGCAATTTCTGGTGATTTAACAGGACAAGAAATTAGTATTGAGCGAGATATGTTGGTGGGTCGTCATCAACAAGCAGATATTGTTTTACAAGAATCTGATGTATCGCGTAAACATGCTGCCTTTGTACTGAAAGATCAGGCACTCTGGTTGCAAGATCTCAATTCATCCAATGGGACGTTTATTAATGATGTCCGTTTGACTGGTGAATCACTTTTAAAAGAAGGTGATATTGTACAGTTTGCCAGTGTGAAGTTTAGTTTATTGGCTCCAGCTAAAGCTGTTCAGATCCCAGCGGATATTGAACAAAGCGTTGAAGCGTTGCAAACAGAAGAAATTACACCTGTTCAGCAGCCGTCTGAAGCTGTTGCGGTTTCTGAAACTGAGACACAAGAGCCTATCGTTAAAACCGCAGCACAACAAATGAATGATCAAGGTATGCCAGAGTTGAAAGAGCGAGATGGCTCGGTTCAATTGACTCGTGATGGTATGCCGACCAATGTGGGTGTGCCTAAACCTGCACCAATTCCTGAGGGAATTGACGTAACTGCTGTTCCGAAAAATGAAGCATGTGATGTAGAAATTCCAGCGACATGTGTAGAGCAAGAGCGTGAAGCGCAAAAAAATGCCTCTGTGGGCTTAATCTCAGTCATTGTTTTAATCATTCTTGCAATTATTGCATGGGTCTTGTTTAAATAAACCGAGACATTCCTCAAAAGGCATGCATGGGCATGCCTTTTTTATGGGGAAAATTTACAAAAAAATAGAGGGACATTATGTTTGAAGTTCGTTTAGCAGAACGCCAAATGATTTTATTTGATCTGGATGGAACGCTAGTCGATTCAGCATCTGACTTACATCGTGCGATGAATATGAGTTTAAATGCGTTGCAATTACCGTTGGTCACAGAAGCGCAGGTGCGAAACTGGATTGGGAAAGGAACTTCATTGTTTTGTCATAGCGTACTTGAATACTTGACCGGGAAGGTGGATGCCGCACAGCACCATCTTTTACTGGAAACTTTTCTAAAGATTTACAATGCAGATCCTTGTGTCTTGACGCAGCCCTTTGATGGCATTCTAGCGTTCTTGGATTGGGCAAAAGCAGAAGAGAAAATTCTGATTTGTGTGACCAATAAACCAGAGCAACCGGCACGCAGTATTGTGCAGGCACTAGGTATGCATGAATACTTTGATGATGTGATTGGCGGAGATCGTTTTGAAGAGCGTAAACCACATCCCAAGCAGCTAGAGTATTGTGCGGAGCATTATACCTTGCCGAAACAGCAAATTTTGATGGTGGGTGATTCTGTCAATGATGTAGAGGCAGCACGTCGTGCTGGTATTGATTGTATTGTGGTCAGCTATGGCTATAATCATGGTGAAAATATTCGAGATTGTCAGCCGCAGCATGTGGTCGATAACTTAAAAGAATTATTGGGTTGAAATAATTAGGGTTAAGGAAGTGAAAATGAGCAAGTGTGTAGGTTTTCGATGGCGTCACTCAATCAGCATGAGAAGAAATTAACTGAAATTGACCACGCGAAATATAGAGAAACCGAGATGACTACACAAACTCAATTTGAACAACTGAAATCTGCTGGATATAACTTGATTCCAGTCTATCGTCAGCGCTTGGCAGATACAGAAACTCCGCTGTCTGTCTTTGCGCGATTAAAACAACATAAACAAGCCTATTTATTTGAATCTGTAGAGGGTGGCGAAAACTGGGCACGTTACTCCATTATTGGTTTGGGTGAGTCCACCGTATTTTCGTGTAATGAAGGGCAGTTGACCGTTCAACATGTTGATGGTTCGATTGAAAAACAACAATGTGCAGACCCATTTCAATACATCCGTGACTTCCAAGCACAATATAAAGTCCCTACACAGCAAGATTTGCCTACGTTACCGAGCTTTACCGGTGGATTGGTTGGATACTTTGGTTATGACGCTGTGCGTTATATCGAACCGAAGCTCAATAATGTGCCAGAAGCTGACCCAGTCGGGATTCCAGATATTTGGATGATGCTATCTAAAACCGTCATTGTCTTTGATAACCTCAAAGATACTTTATTCTTAATTGTACATGCCGATGTAAATGATGCTGAGGCCTATACCCAAGCGCAGCAACAATTGGATGAGCTAGAAGAACTTTTGGCAACCCCAATTGCACTCAAAGCAAATAAGCATACTGCACCACAGTTTGAATCCATCACTGGGCACGACAACTTTATTGACTCTATTGCAAAAGTAAAAGAGTACATTAAAGCCGGTGATGTGATGCAGGTTGTGCCGGGCCATCGTATGGTATCCGATTTTGATGGTGAGCCTTTGCAGGTCTATCGTGCACTACGTCACCTCAATCCATCTCCATATTTGTTCTTGGTGCAAGGGCAAACACTTGAGAATGACATTCCCTTTCATATCGTCGGTTCATCACCTGAAATTTTGTCCCGCCTAGAAAATGGTGTAGCAACAGTTCGTCCTTTGGCGGGCACGCGACCACGGGGTAAAACCAAAGAAGAAGATTTAGCACTTGAAAAAGATTTGCTATCTGATGAAAAAGAAATTGCAGAGCATTTGATGTTGATCGATTTGGGTCGAAATGATGTTGGACGTGTTTCTAAAATCGGTAAAGTTCACGTGACTGATCAAATGGTGATCGAACGTTATTCGCATGTCATGCACATTGTGTCAAATGTACAAGGTGAAGTACGTGATGATGTCGATGCTTTGGATGTTTTTAAGGCAACATTCCCTGCGGGTACGCTTTCAGGCGCACCAAAAATCCGCGCTATGGAAATTATTGACGAAGTTGAACCAGTAAAACGTGGAATTTTTGGTGGTGCTGTTGGTTATTTAGGCTGGCATGGGGAAATGGACATGTCGATTGCGATTCGTACCTGTGTAATTCGAGAAAATAAGGTCTATGTTCAAGCTGGAGCAGGGGTAGTTTATGACTCAAATCCTGAATCAGAGTGGAATGAAACCCAAATAAAAGCTCGCGCAGTGATCAAAGCGGTTGAATTATCATCAAATGGATTGATTTTATGAGTTTTTCACGTTTTTTTTAGAAAAAACACTTGCAAGGATTTCAAGATTTGCTAAACTGCACACCGTTCCGATACGAAACGTACGAAACACTAAGAAACGCCGGCATAGCTCAGTTGGTAGAGCAACTGACTTGTAATCAGTAGGTCCACAGTTCGAATCCGTGTGCCGGCACCATCTTAGAAAGTTTGAGAGTGAGTAGAAAGAACGACACTGAAGTAAGTGTAAAATGGTGAGGTTCCCGAGCGGTCAAAGGGGGCGGACTGTAACTCCGCTACGAAAGTTTCGAAGGTTCGAATCCTTCCCTCACCACCAATTTTAAGACTTCAATAAGTGGTTTGTACCAACATCGTGCGGGAGTAGCTCAGTTGGTAGAGCGGTAGCCTTCCAAGCTACATGTCGCGAGTTCGACCCTCGTCTCCCGCTCCATATCTATTGAAGTGCTTATATTTGCTCTTATAGCTCAGTGGTAGAGCACTCCCTTGGTAAGGGAGAGGTCTCGAGTTCAAATCTCGATAAGAGCTCCAGATTTTACAGTTTAGCAACTTTAAATGTTGCACAAGATTCCAGAAGCAGGCTTTTTAGTCTGCTTTTCAAGTATTGGGTGTTTATTTTTTTAGGCGATATGTCGGAGCTGGGTTTTACTCAGAATTGTGTTCGACGTAAACGAGGAAGAAAAGCATGGCTAAGGCTAAGTTTGAACGTAATAAGCCACACGTTAACGTGGGCACAATCGGTCACGTTGACCATGGTAAAACGACTTTAACAGCTGCAATTGCAACTGTATGTGCAAAAAAATTCGGCGGTGAAGCGAAAGATTACGCTGCAATCGACTCTGCACCAGAAGAAAAAGCACGTGGTATTACAATTAATACTTCACACGTAGAATACGATTCTCCAATCCGTCACTACGCTCACGTAGACTGCCCAGGTCACGCCGATTATGTTAAAAACATGATTACTGGTGCTGCGCAAATGGATGGTGCGATCCTTGTATGTGCTGCGACTGATGGTCCAATGCCACAAACTCGTGAACACATCCTTCTTTCTCGTCAGGTAGGTGTACCTTACATCGTTGTATTCTTAAACAAATGCGACCTTGTTGATGACGAAGAGCTTCTTGAATTAGTAGAAATGGAAGTTCGTGAACTTCTTTCTACTTATGACTTCCCAGGCGACGACACCCCAGTAATCCGTGGTTCTGCTCTTGCAGCGCTTAATGGTGAAGCTGGTCAATACGGCGAAGACGCAGTAGTTGCTCTTGTTGAAGCTCTTGACTCTTACATTCCAGAGCCAGAACGTGCTATCGACCTTGCATTCCTTATGCCAATCGAAGATGTATTCTCAATTTCAGGTCGTGGTACAGTAGTAACTGGCCGTGTTGAAACTGGTATCGTGAAAGTAGGCGAAGAAGTTGAAATCGTTGGTATTAAAGATACAGTTAAAACAACTGTAACTGGCGTAGAAATGTTCCGTAAACTTCTTGACGAAGGTCGTGCGGGCGAGAACTGTGGTGTTCTTCTACGTGGTACTAAACGTGAAGACGTTCAACGTGGTCAAGTACTTGCTAAACCAGGTACAATCAAACCGCATACTAAATTCGACGCAGAAGTATACGTACTTTCTAAAGACGAAGGTGGTCGTCATACTCCATTCCTTAACGGTTACCGTCCACAGTTCTACTTCCGTACAACTGACGTAACTGGTGCGATCGCGCTTAAAGAAGGCGTAGAAATGGTTATGCCTGGTGACAATGTAGAAATGTCAGTAGAATTAATCCACCCAATCGCAATGGACGCTGGCTTACGCTTCGCGATCCGTGAAGGTGGTCGTACAGTTGGTGCGGGTGTTGTTTCTAAAGTAACTGCATAATATAATACAGTTATCTTTGTACAGATCGAGAGTTTCGACTCTCGATTTGCTCTGCAGGTCAGTAGTTCAATTGGTAGAGCGTCGGTCTCCAAAACCGAATGTTGGGGGTTCGAGTCCCTCCTGGCCTGCCAAATTTTTTTAAAAAGAAGCTTGATGCTGGCTCAACTGGTCATATAATAAGTCGCGAATCCTACGACGAGTACAAAAATGTCGAATGATAAATCGCGTGACGCATTAAGCGACGCGCCAATTCCTCAAAGAAATAATCCTGCTGAAGTTGTTAATTCTGGTTCCCCTTTAGACTATGTTCTGTGGGTTATCGCGTTGATTTTACTCGGTAGTTCTATGATGGTGAATCAACATTTGCCAGCATACTGGGCACCAGCGAATGATGTCTGGGTCCGTGTTGGGGTAATTTTGGCTTGTATCATCGTGGCTTTAGGTTTATTATACGCCACCCATCAAGGCAAAGGCTTTGTTCGATTGTTGAAAGATGCTCGAATTGAGCTACGTCGAGTGACTTGGCCAACCAAGCAAGAGACCATGACCACATCTTGGCAGGTACTTGCGGTAGTCTTAGTGGCATCTATTTTATTATGGTGCTTTGACTATGCTTTGAGCTGGTTAATGAAGTTTATTATCGGGTAAGAGAGCTATGAAACGTTGGTACATTATTCATGCCTATTCAGGCTATGAAAAACAAGTGTTACGCTCACTTAATGATCGAATCCAGCGTAGCGCTGTAGCCGATAGCTTTGGTGAAGTCCTTGTCCCTACTGAAGAAGTAGTGGAAATGAAGGATGGTAAGAAACGTAAATCTGAGCGTAAATTCTTTCCAGGCTATGTGTTAGTCGAAATGGAAATGAATGATGAAACTTGGCACATTGTTAAAGAATGTCCAAAAGTATTAGGTTTCATTGGTGGTACTGCAGAAAAACCTGCACCAATTACGCAAAAAGAAGCTGATGCGATTCTTGCACGTGTACGCAATACTGGCGAAGCACCTCGTCCTAAGACGATGTTTGAACCAGGTGAAGAATTACTCGTAATTGACGGTCCATTCACCGATTTTAAAGGCGTGGTGGAAGAAGTTCTATACGATAAGTCACGTTTAACGTTGACGATTAATGTATTTAATCGACCAACTCAGGTTGAGCTGGAATTTCGCCAAGTCGAAAAATCGGTTTAATTTAACTTGGTTGATAAACGCCCGATTTGTTATGAGTCGGGCATTGTTGTTGTAACGGTATCGTTACTTATATGTATGGGGAGCCTAGCGGCGTTAGTACCCAGAGGTAATTGAAATGGCTAAGAAGATTGACGGCTATATCAAGCTGCAAGTTCCAGCTGGTAAAGCAAATCCATCTCCACCGATTGGTCCTGCACTAGGTCAACGTGGTGTTAACATCATGGCATTCTGTAAAGAATTCAATGCTGCGACACAAAAAGTTGAAGCTGGTCTTCCAATTCCAGTAGTGATCACTGTGTACAACGACAAGTCGTTCACATTCATCATGAAAACTCCTCCTGCTGCGATTCTTCTTAAGAAAGCTGCGGGCATCCAAAAGGGTTCAGCTGTACCTAACAAAACTAAAGTTGGTAAGTTGACTCGCGCTCAATTAGAAGAAATTGCGACTACTAAAGAACCAGATCTTACTGGTGCTGATTTAGACGCACGTGTACGTACCATTGCTGGTTCTGCGCGTTCTATGGGCTTGGAAGTGGAGCTATAAGACATGGCTAAATTAACTAAACGTCAAAAAGCCATTGTTGCTGCTGTTGAAGCTAACAAAGTTTACACTTTGGAAGAAGCAGTTGCAGTTCTTAACGGCCTTCCAGCAGTAAAATTCAAAGAATCTTTGGATGTTGCTGTAAACCTAGGTGTTGATCCTCGTAAATCTGACCAAGTTGTTCGTGGCGCGACTACACTTCCTGCAGGTACTGGTAAAACTGTACGTGTAGCTGTGTTTGCTCAAGGCGCTGCTGCTGAAGCTGCTAAAGCTGAAGGCGCGGACGTTGTTGGTTTTGATGACCTTGCTGAAAGCATCCAAGCGGGTAACCTTGACTTTGATGTAGTAATTGCAGCTCCGGATGCAATGCGCGTTGTTGGTAAGTTAGGTACGATTCTTGGTCCACGTGGCTTAATGCCAAACCCTAAAGTGGGTACTGTAACTCCTGACGTAGCTTCTGCTGTTAAAAACGCGAAAGCTGGTCAAGCACGTTACCGTGTAGACAAAGCGGGTATTATCCACGCTGCGATCGGTCAAGTAGGTTTCACTGCTGAAGCTGTTCGTTCAAACGTTGAAGCTCTTGTAGCTGACCTTAAGAAAGCAAAACCTGCTACTTCTAAAGGTGTTTACATCCAAAAGATCACTTTAAGCTCAACTATGGGTCCTGGTCTTGTTGTTGATGTAGCAAACGTTTCTAAATAAGTTTCGACTTATTACAGAATTTTAAAGCCCTGAGTAAAAATCAAAGCGCTGCTTTGATTTTTACGCAAGAAAAGATATTTGCTTCACTCGAAGCATAGTTTCTCGTCTTGCGGGTCGGCAAAGCGGTACTTTGCTGATCGCCCCTCAGGCAAACTTTGAATTGATAAATTTAGATTTATCAGCGTCAAAGACCTCAGGCGAGGGGAGTTTTATGCTTTCTTCTTAATAGCCCAGCCTGAGTAGACGCGGTGGTGTGATTTGTTCCTCCTCCGCGTGTTGGTTCAGTGATGAGCTAACGAATTGGGAGTGCATCTGTATAGGTGCATAAATCACCGTTAGGAGGTTTTACAATGGCTCTTCTTATCGAAGGCAAAAAACAGATCGTAGCTGAAGTAACTGAAGTTGCTTCTACTGCGTATGCTGCTGTTGTTGCTGACTATCAAGGTTTAACTGTTGAGCAATTAACTGCTCTACGTGTTGAAGCTCGTAAACTAGGTGTTGCTACTCGCGTAGTTCGTAACACTTTGGCTAAACGTGCTCTTCAAGATACTCAATTCAATATCTTGAGCGACAACCTTGTTGGCCCAACAATCTTAGCTTTCTCAACTTCTGAAGACGACATGGGCGCAGCTGCTCGTTTGTTCGAAGAATTTGCTAAAACTAATAAAGCATTTGAACTTAAAGCTGCTGCATTTGACGGTAAAGTTTATCAAGGTGCTGAAGTTAGCGTTATCGCGAACCTTCCAAACCAAGAGAAAGCGCTTACTATGCTTGCAAACGTTCTTCAAGCTCCTATTTCGAAATTGGGTCGCCTTATTACAGCGCTCAAAGAGAAAAACGAGTCAGAAGCTGCTTAAGCTTAAATCAATTTACACACCATTCAATACCCATTTGGAGTTACTCTCATGGCTTTAACAAACGAAGAAATCTTAAACGCAGTTGCTGAAAAAACTGTTCTTGAACTTGTTGAACTTATTTCTGCTTTCGAAGAAAAATTCAACGTATCTGCTGCTGCTGTAGCAGTTGCTGCTGCTCCTGGCGCTGCTGGTGCTGCTGCTGAAGAACAATCAGAATTCAACGTTGAGTTGACTTCTTTCGGTGCTAACAAAGTTGCTGTAATTAAAGCAGTTCGTGAAGCTACTGGCCTTGGTCTTAAAGAAGCTAAAGATCTTGTTGAAAGCGCTCCTTCAGTTCTTAAAGAAGGCGTTTCTAAAGAAGAAGGCGAAGAACTTAAGAAAAAACTTGAAGAAGCTGGTGCTACAGTTACACTTAAGTAATCTTAAGGGGAGTCGATTTTTTTATAATCGGCTCCAAAAAATGGCTGGTGGCCCTTGGGTCATCAGCCTTTTTGCGTTACAATAATCGGCTCGATTTTTGTTTGCATGATATAAAAATCATACAAATTAAAAATAATTTATAAAACCAAACGCTTACCAATATTTTTCAGTAAAAAATATTGTTAAGCGTTTTAATACCACTAAAAATTGCAGCATTTGTGAAAGTGGTGGCCATATCGGCCTGCGTAATTCCTTCTAAGTTCGTTCTGCAGGCGGACTTAGTTTACTTTCCGAGGACTCCAGATGGCATACTCATATACCGAAAAGAAACGGATCCGTAAGAATTTTGGTAAATTGCCCAAGGTAATGGATGTTCCGTACTTGCTCGCGATTCAAGTCGACTCGTACCGAACTTTCCTTCAAGACGGCAAAACTCCAAAAAACCGCGAAGATATCGGTCTCCAAGCCGCATTTCGTTCAGTTTTTCCTATTGAAAGTTATTCTGGCAATGCTGCTTTAGAATTTGTTGAGTATAGTCTTGGTAAGCCTGAATTTGATGTGCGCGAATGTATTCTTCGTGGCTCAACTTATGCGGCGCCAATGCGTGTAAAAATTCGTCTGATCATTAAAGATCGCGAAACTAAAACAATCAAAGATGTGCGTGAGCAAGAAGTCTACATGGGTGAAATGCCACTTATGACAGACAATGGTACCTTTGTAATCAATGGTACTGAGCGTGTAATCGTATCTCAATTACACCGTTCACCAGGTGTATTCTTTGACCACGATAAAGGCAAAACTCACTCTAGCGGTAAAGTTCTTTATTCTGCTCGTATCATTCCTTACCGTGGTTCATGGCTAGACTTTGAATTCGATGCAAAAGATCTTGTCTATGTTCGTATTGACCGTCGTCGTAAATTACTTGCGACTGTTGTGCTTCGTGCCTTGGGTTATAACAACGAACAAATCCTAGACATGTTCTACGAAAAAGTACCTGTATATCTTGATATGGGTAGCTATCAAATTGACTTGGTTCCAGAACGTCTACGTGGCGAAATGGCACAGTTTGATATCGTGGGTACAGACGGTAAAACAATTGTTGAACAAGGTAAACGTATTAACGCGCGCCATGTTCGTCAAATGGAAGCAGCAGGTCTTGAAAAACTTTCTGTTCCTGATGAATACCTATATGAACGTATTGTTGCTGAAGATGTAACGTTACGTGATGGCGAAGTTGTTGCGGCAAATACCGTGCTTAGCCATGAAATTATGGTGAAATTGGCTGAAGGCGGCGTTAAACAATTCAACGTACTTTATACCAATGATATCGACCGTGGTCCATTCATTGCGGATTCTTTACGTGCAGATACTACAACTGGTCGTGAAGAAGCACTTGTAGAAATCTACAAAGTGATGCGTCCGGGTGAGCCACCAACAAAAGAAGCTGCTGAAAACTTATTCAACAACTTGTTCTTCTCTTCTGAACGTTATGACTTATCACCAGTAGGTCGTATGAAGTTCAACCGTCGTTTGGGTCGTCCTTACGAAGTGGGTACGGATCAGAAGTCTCGTGAAGTTGAAGGCATTCTTTCGAACGAAGACATCACTGATGTATTGAAAACATTAGTTGAAATCCGCAACGGTAAAGGTGAAGTCGACGATATCGATCACTTGGGTAACCGTCGTGTTCGTTCTGTTGGTGAAATGACAGAAAACCAATTCCGTGTTGGTCTAGTTCGTGTTGAACGTGCTGTTAAAGAACGTTTATCTCAAGCTGAAACTGATAACTTGTCTCCGCAAGATTTAATCAATGCGAAACCAGTTGCTGCGGCAATCAAAGAATTCTTTGGTTCAAGCCAGTTGTCTCAGTTCATGGACCAAAACAACCCATTGTCTGAAATTACACACAAACGTCGTGTATCAGCATTGGGCCCAGGTGGTTTGACTCGTGAACGTGCGGGCTTCGAAGTACGTGACGTACATCAAACTCACTACGGTCGTGTATGTCCAATTGAGACTCCTGAAGGTCCAAACATTGGTTTGATCAACTCACTTTCTGTTTATGCGAAATGTAATAACTTCGGTTTCTTGGAAACTCCATACCGTAAAGTTGTTGATGGTCGTGTAACGGATGACGTTGAATACCTTTCTGCGATTGAAGAAGTAGGTACTGTGATTGCACAGGCCGATTCTGGTATCGATAAAGACGGTAACTTAACTGAAGAATTCGTATCTGTACGTCACCAAGGTGAATTCGTACGTATTCCACCAGAAAAAGTAACGCATATGGATGTATCTGCTCAGCAGGTGGTATCTGTAGCGGCATCACTTATTCCGTTCCTTGAACACGATGATGCCAACCGTGCATTGATGGGTTCAAACATGCAGCGTCAGGCTGTTCCTACATTACGTGCTGACAAACCGCTTGTTGGTACAGGTATGGAAGCAAACGTAGCGCATGACTCGGGTGTGTGTGTACTTGCGAAACGTGGTGGTCGTATTGAGTTCGTTGATGCTTCTCGTGTCGTTATTCGTGTAAACGAAGAAGAGATGGTGGCAGGCGAAGCAGGTGTAGATATCTACAACCTGATCAAATACACCCGTTCGAACCAAAATACATGTATCAACCAAAACGTTGTTGTACGTTTAGGTGACAAAGTTGCACGTGGTGACGTTCTTGCTGATGGTCCATCAACAGATGGCGGTGAATTGGCATTGGGTCAAAACATGCGTGTAGCGTTCATGACTTGGAACGGTTATAACTACGAAGACTCGATCTTACTTTCAGAGCGTGTACTTCAAGAAGATCGTTTAACGTCTATCCACATCCAAGAGCTTTCATGTGTTGCACGTGATACCAAATTGGGTGCTGAAGAAATTACAGCGGATATCCCGAACGTGGGTGAAGCTGCACTTTCTAAATTGGATGAATCAGGTATCGTTTATATCGGTGCTGAAGTTACTGCGGGTGACATTCTTGTCGGTAAAGTAACGCCTAAAGGTGAAACGCAGTTAACTCCGGAAGAAAAATTGCTTCGTGCAATCTTCGGTGAAAAAGCGGCTGACGTAAAAGACTCTTCATTACGCGTATCTTCATCTGTGAAAGGTACTGTAATTGACGTTCAAGTATTTACACGTGACGGTCTTGAAAAAGACGAACGTGCTCAAGCAATTGAGAAAGCACAACTTGATGCTTACCGTAAAGACTTGAAAGAAGAATACAAAATCTTCGAAGAAGCGGCTCGTGAACGTATTGTTCGTCTATTGAAAGGTCAAGAATCTAACGGTGGCGGTACAACTAAACGCGGTGACAAATTAACTGAAGAGTTATTGTCTGGTCTTGAGTTGGTTGATCTTATTGAAATCCAACCAGTCGACGAAGCGATTGCTGAACGTTTAACTCAAATTCAAGTGTTCTTGAAAGAGAAGAGCCTTGAAATTGACGAGAAATTTGCAGAGAAAAAACGCAAACTTTCTACAGGTGATGAACTGACAACTGGCGTATTGAAAGTTGTTAAAGTTTACTTGGCTGTAAAACGTCGCATCCAACCGGGTGATAAAATGGCGGGTCGTCACGGTAACAAAGGTGTTGTATCTAACATCTTACCTGTAGAAGACATGCCACACGATGCAAACGGTGTTCCAGTTGATGTTGTACTTAACCCACTGGGTGTACCATCACGTATGAACGTGGGTCAGATTCTTGAAACTCACTTAGGTATGGCAGCTAAAGGTCTTGGCGATCAAATCGACAAGATGATGAAAGAGCAACGTACTGTACTTGAGCTTCGTGATTTCTTAGACAAGATTTACAACAAAGTTGGTGGCGAACAAGAAGATCTTGATAGCTTGACTGATGAAGAAATCTTGGTGCTTTCAGGTAACTTGCGTAAAGGTGTTCCTTTAGCAACACCAGTATTTGATGGTGCTGAAGAATCACAAATTAAAGAATTGTTAGAACTTGGTGGCATTTCACGTACTGGTCAAACAGTATTGTATGATGGTCGTACAGGTGAACGTTTTGACCGTCCAGTAACTGTAGGTTACATGTACATGTTGAAACTGAACCACTTGGTTGACGACAAGATGCATGCGCGTTCTACTGGTTCTTACTCTCTAGTAACGCAGCAACCGCTTGGTGGTAAAGCACAATTCGGTGGTCAGCGTTTCGGTGAGATGGAAGTATGGGCACTCGAAGCTTACGGTGCAGCATACACACTTCAAGAAATGCTTACTGTGAAGTCGGATGACGTTGAAGGTCGTACCCGTATCTATAAGAACATTGTAGATGGTAACCATTACATGGACCCAGGTATGCCTGAATCGTTCAACGTATTGACCAAAGAGATCCGTTCTTTAGGTATCAACATTGAACTGAAAAATGGTGACTAATTAGCTCCATTGAATCTCCCTTGCGAAGCAGTGCTTCTCACCTCTTTAATCAAGAGGGGCAAGGGGGATTTCTCAGTTAAAAAACAATATTTGTGACCCAGTTGTGAAGTGAAAATCTCCACAACACACGGAGAAAAAAATTGAAAGACTTGCTCGATATCATGCGCAAAAAGACGGATTCAGACGGTCATGCTCCTGTAGAGTTTGATCGCATCCGTATTGGTCTTGCGTCACCAGAAATGATTAAGTCGTGGTCTCATGGTGAAGTTAAAAAGCCTGAAACCATTAACTACCGTACGTTCAAACCTGAACGTGATGGTTTATTCTGTGCCAAAATCTTTGGTCCAGTAAAAGATTACGAATGCTTGTGTGGTAAATACAAGCGTATGAAATACAAGGGCGTCATTTGTGAAAAATGTGGCGTTGAAGTAACAACTGCAAAAGTACGTCGTGAGCGTATGGGTCATATTGACCTTGCTTCTCCAGTTGCGCATATTTGGTTCTTAAAATCACTTCCTAGCCGTATTGGTCTGCTTTTAGACATGACTTTACGTGATATCGAACGTGTATTGTATTTCGAATCATACGTTGTAACTGACCCAGGTATGACTCCACTTGAGAAATACCAACTTCTAAACGATGAAGAATACTTCACGGCTTTAGAAGAACACGGTGATGAATTCACTGCGAAAATGGGTGCAGAAGCAGTTCAAGATTTGTTGAAAGACATCGATCTTGAAGCTGAAATTTCACGTCTTCGTGAAGAAATTCCAAATACAACTTCAGAAACGAAGCTGAAAAAAGCCTCTAAACGTCTGAAATTGATGGAAGCGTTCAAAGAGTCGAACAACAAGCCAGAATGGATGGTGATGAATGTACTTCCAGTACTTCCACCTGATCTTCGTCCGTTGGTTCCTCTAGAAGGTGGTCGTTTTGCGACTTCTGACTTGAACGATCTTTACCGTCGTGTAATCAACCGTAACAACCGTTTAAAACGTCTTCTAGACCTTGCAGCACCAGACATTATCGTACGTAACGAAAAACGTATGTTACAAGAGTCTGTAGATGCATTGCTTGATAACGGTCGTCGTGGTCGCGCAATTACCGGTTCGAACAAACGTCCTCTTAAATCTTTGGCAGACATGATCAAAGGTAAACAAGGTCGTTTCCGTCAAAACTTATTGGGTAAACGTGTCGATTACTCTGGTCGTTCGGTAATTACTGTAGGTCCAACTTTACGTCTGCACCAATGTGGTCTTCCGAAAAAAATGGCGCTTGAATTATTCAAACCATTCATTTTCGCGAAACTACAAGCGTCTGGCCAAGCGACAACCATTAAAGCTGCGAAAAAAATGGTTGAGCGTGAAACTCCAGAAGTTTGGGATGTACTTGCTCACGTAATTCGTCAACATCCAGTGATGTTGAACCGTGCGCCTACACTTCACCGTTTGGGTCTTCAAGCATTTGAACCAACCCTGATTGAAGGTAAAGCAATCCGTCTTCATCCGTTAGTTTGTGCGGCATTTAACGCCGACTTCGACGGTGACCAAATGGCGGTACACGTACCATTAACACTTGAAGCTCAGTTAGAAGCTCGTGCGTTAATGATGTCAACAAACAACATTCTTTCTCCTGCGAACGGTGAGCCAATCATCGTACCTTCTCAGGACGTTGTCTTAGGCTTGTACTACATCACTCGTGATGCGATCAATGCCAAAGGTGAAGGCATGGTGTTTGCGGATACTGACGAAGTAAACCGTGCACTTGCAACAGGTCAAGTTGATTTACACGCTCGCGTAAAAGCACGTGTACACCAAACTGTCATTGACGAAAATGGTAACCGTGAACAACAAACCATTGTTGTAGACACAACTCCAGGTCGTTGTTTACTTTGGGAAGTTGTACCTGAAGGTATGGATTTCCAACAAATCAACGTTGAGATGACGAAAAAGAACATCTCTAAATTGATCAACTCTTGCTATCGTAAATTAGGTCTAAAAGATACTGTTATCTTCGCTGACCAATTGATGTACTTGGGCTTCCGTCAAGCGACTCACTCAGGTGTGTCTGTTGGTATGGAAGACATGTTGATTCCGCCACAAAAACAAGCAATTATCGAAAAAGCTGAAGTTGAAGTTCGCGAAATTGAACAACAATTTGAACAAGGTTTCGTAACTGCCGGCGAACGTTATAACAAAGTTGTCGATATTTGGGCGCGTACAAACGACCAAGTAGCGAAAGCGATGATGGACAACTTATCTTTCACTACTGTTAAAAACAAACAGGGTGAAGACGAGAAACAAAAATCATTCAACTCGATCTATATGATGTCTGACTCAGGTGCCCGTGGTTCGGCAGCTCAGATTCGTCAGTTAGCGGGTATGCGTGGTTTGATGGCGAAACCAGATGGTTCGATCATTGAAACACCAATTAAAGCAAACTTCCGTGAAGGTTTGACTGTACTTCAGTACTTCATTTCAACACACGGTGCACGTAAAGGTTTGGCCGATACTGCATTGAAAACTGCGAACTCAGGTTACTTGACTCGTCGTTTGGTTGACGTTGCACAAGACTTGGTAATTACTGAGCCAGATTGTGGTACTTTCGACGGTCTTGTAATGACTCCGTTCATTCAAGGTGGCGATGTCATCGAGAACTTAGGTACTCGAGTATTGGGTCGTGTACTTGCTGAAGATGCGAAGAAACCAGGTTCGGATGATGTGATTCTTCCACGTAATACTTTAATCGACGAAAAACTTGCAAACTACTTAGAAGAGCAAGGTGTCGATGAAGTGAAAGTACGTTCAGTTGTAAACTGTGAATCTACTTTCGGTGTATGTGCGAAATGTTACGGTCGTGACCTTGCTCGCGGTCACTTGGTGAATCCAGGTGAATCTGTGGGTGTAATGGCTGCTCAATCAATTGGCGAGCCAGGTACACAGTTAACAATGCGTACGTTCCACGTAGGTGGTGCTGCGAGCCGAACTTCTGCTGCTAACAGCGTACAAGTTCGTAACAAAGGTACAGTACGTTTCCACAATGTGAAAACAGTACAACACGCTAAAGGTCACTTGGTATCAACTTCACGTTCAGGTGAAATCGGTATCGCAGATGACATCGGTCGTGAACGCGAACGTTACAAAATTCCATACGGTGCTTCAATCATCATTAAAGATGGCGAAGCTGTGGAAGCTAGCGGTATCGTAGCGACTTGGGATCCGCATACACATCCACTTGTTACCGAAGTTGCAGGTAAAGTGCGTTTCAGCCAAATCGCTGATGGCGTAACTGTGACATCGAAAACTGATGATGCAACAGGTATGACTACAATCGAAATCTTACCAGTGACTTCACGTCCTGCGTCAGGTAAAGATATGCGTCCAGCGGTTGTATTGGATACAACTGATGGTGGCGAACAGTTCTACTTCTTGCCACAAAATACGATTCTGACTGTTCGTGATGGCGAAACAATTGGTGTCGGTGACGTAATTGGTCGTGTACCACAAGAATCTTCACGTACTCGTGATATTACCGGTGGTCTTCCACGCGTAGCTGACTTGTTCGAAGCACGTAAACCGAAAGAACACGCGATCCTTGCTGAAATTTCAGGTATCGTAAGCTTCGGTAAAGAGACCAAAGGTAAGAACCGTCTTGTGATTACTCCGGATGATGGCTCTGAGATTTACGAAGAGCTAATTCCGAAATGGCGTACGATTAACGTGTTCGAAGGCGAGCATGTGAACCGTGGTGAAACCATTTCTGATGGTCCGCAAAACCCACACGACATCTTACGTTTGAAAGGCGAAGTTGCACTGACAAACTACATCGTGAACGAAGTTCAGGACGTATACCGTCTGCAAGGTGTAAAAATCAACGACAAGCACATTGAAGTGATCGTACGTCAAATGCTTCGTAAAGTTGAAATCACTGACGGTGGTGATACAAGCTTCATCAAAGGCGAGCAAGTGGAATACATCCGCGTTGTTCAAGAAAACCAAGCTGTGGCAGCTCAGAACAAGTTCCCAGCGAAGTTTGAACGTCAATTGATGGGTATTACCAAAGCGTCGCTTTCTACTGACTCGTTCATTTCTGCTGCATCGTTCCAGGAAACAACTCGTGTGTTAACTGAAGCTGCTGTAACAGGTAAAGAAGATGAATTACGTGGTCTGAAAGAAAACGTGGTTGTAGGCCGTCTGATCCCAGCGGGTACAGGTTTGGCATACCACTTAGAACGTCGTCGTCAAGAGTCTGAAGCTGCAGAGCTTGAGCTTCACAATGACTTCTCTGATGTAGATCAAGCGTTAAGCCAAGCATTTAGCGATGAATTTAACGGTCTTTAATTAGCCCTTAAATCATTCCAAAAAAGCCACCTTCGGGTGGCTTTTTTTATGTGGATGAATTGAAAATTAAAGCTTTCCTAATATTGAAATATTTCCTATAGTAAAAATAGAACATAACAAATCTCTTGATTTTTAAACTTAAACATAACGGGGTCTTTTGATGAAATTCACACAGCAATTATTCGCAGTTTCTGCATTATTCAGCTCATTGACAGCGATTGCTGCACCTATGCCCAATTCGATTGTGGTAGAAGATAAAGCTGTAGTTCCAGTACTAAAAACAGAAGTGATTCGCCGTGTTGCAGGTCAAGAACCTGTACGCCAAGTAACTGCAACAGTGTTAGAAATGACCAATAAAGGTCAGGATATCGTGGCACGTGAAATTGAACTTTCAGATCACCAAAGTGATTTTTCTGAAAAGAAATTATCGATTCCAGTAGTACAACGTGGTGGTGTCATCATCCCGACTTCTAAAATTGAAACCAAGACTACGGTGAAGCAGGACGGTCAGATTATTCGTCAAAACACCAATATTGATGCAGAAGGTGTAGAGTTTAAGAAAGGGCAGGAACCGATTAAACGCACGCTAAAACTAGATCAGGTAACAGATCCAGAAAGCAAAGCCAAACTCTCTCATGCTGTGCTGACTGAAAATGGTGAAACAACAAAAGATTTGATGATTTTGGATGAAAACCCTGAGTGATTCGTGAGCGATTAGGCGTGGTTTTTTACAAAATGCAGCATTTATGCTCCAAGCCGTAACAAGCTATGTTTAATTGTTTCATATAATGGTTTTAGAATCATAGGTATTGAAGAAGACAAGGTACATCACAATGAAAAAAGTAATGAGCGTATGCGCAGTCGCGATGATGTCGACCCTAATGCTTGCTGGTTGTGAAAGCATGTCGCCAAATGAACAACGTATTGGTGCTGCAGCTTTAGGTGGTGCCATTGGTGGTGGTGTGGGTAATAACGTCGGTGGTGGTGTAGGTGCAGCCGTTGGTGGTGGTGCTGGTGCAGCTGTCGGTAGTAAAACTCAAAACGGTTCAAACCGAAATGCCACATATAGTGGTGTAGGTGGTGCGATTGGTTCTGCAGTCGGTAAAAGTATCTTTGGTGGTAACACCGGTGCTGCGATTGGTGGTGCAATCGGTGGTGGCGCAGGTGCTGCAATTGAGCAAAATCGCTAATCCAATCCGCTAAAATTGAATGAAAAGGCGCTTAAAGATAAGCGCCTTTTTTATTTGCGTGGACGGGGTTGTTTGCGACGAATGTATAGCGTTTTTTGAATTTCAGCGATACGTAAGCCTGCTTCATCAAAAATATTTAAGCTATAGTTCCGTAAAACAGGTGCGTGGTTATCTGCTAAGTTTTTAATATGATTGATTTCATTTGGGTCGAGCTGGATGTCGGCGTATACCGTTCCACGCCCGGGAGATAAAAATTGGATATTTGCCGCTTTGTCCCACACGATATAACGTGAGCCAAGGTGATGCATCAAAATCAACATATAAAATGGGTCAACCATTGAATATAGACTACCGCCAAAATGTACACCGACAATATTTTGATTTTTTCGAGTTAATGGCATTTTGACGCGAATGTGATAATTGGCGAGATCAATTTTATCAATCGAAATGCCAGCACCTTTATAAGGGGCATAATGATTGAGTAAGAATTTAGAGACAATAGGCATTGTCATTATTTTCTGGATTATGCTCATACTGGGTCAATTTTTTTTTATGCTGAACTTTGCATACTAAATGAGTTTCCAAACTGTGGCATTGATCACATTGCCCATGTTCACAAATAAAACGTCAATTCGATGGAATCGATAAAAGGACAAGAAGAATGCAACCACTAAATACGCAATGGGTGAATACCGCAGATCAACAACGGCTCTATGTGAAGACATGGGGTGATGAAACTAAGCCGGCATTGGTTTTGGTTCATGGTTATCCTGATAATCAGGAAGTATGGGAACCGGTTATTGAACATCTTGGTTCTGAATTTTATATTGTGAGCTATGACGTGCGAGGTGCAGGGCAGTCATCTGTGCCCCGTAAAGTACGAGATTACCGTTTAGAACAACTTTCACTTGATTTAGATAGTGTGACGCAAGCGGTATTAGGCGAGCGTAGTTTTCATTTGGCCGCGCATGATTGGGGCTCTATCCAATCTTGGGAATCGGTGACTGAGCCAAAATTTCGCTCACGTATTTTGTCTTATTCAACTATTTCTGGGCCATGTTTGGATCATGCGGCATTTTTGCTCAGAAATAGCTTTAAGCATCAGCAGAAAAAATTACTCAAATTATTAAGTAAGTCATGGTACATCGGGGTATTCCAATTACCATTTTTGGCACCGACCGCGTGGCATTTTTTGAATGCTGAACGTTGGGGAAAAATTGTGAATGATTTAGAACGTACTCAAGAATTGCCTTTGAATCATAATATTCAGCATGATGGTAAACACGGTATTGCGCTTTACCGTGCTAATTTTATTCCCCGCTTAACTCAGCCTAGACAACGTCATGCCGTCTGTCCTGTACAAGCGATTGTGTTGAAACATGATAATTTTGTCAGTCCAGACTACATTAAAGAATTACCTAAATGGGTTGAAGATTTATCTGTAGTTGAAGTCAATGCCAATCATTGGGCCGTGCTGAGCCAACCCGAAAAAATTGCAAGTTACATCGCTCAATTTGCGCAATCACAGCAGCTTTAAGTAAATCGTTCAACAGTGGCAGTTTCATCGATAGGGGGCTAAATAGCGAGCAAATTCTGATAAAATACGGTTTTTTGTCAGACTCCCTTTTTTCTTATGTTTGCTATTCTTGCCGCAATTACAGTCATGTTTGGACTGTCGCTGGCACGCGTGCCTGTTGTATTTGCGCTGATCATTGGTGCAGTAACAGGTGGCTTGTTAGCTGGTCTTGGTATTCATGGCACCATCGAAGCGTTTAATAGTGGCTTAGGCAACGGTGCTCAAATCGCACTTGCTTATGGCGTGTTGGGGGCATTTGCTTTGGCACTTGCGCGTTCAGGTTTGCCAGATTTACTGGCTTATCAACTCATTACTAAACTCAAAGGTAACAGTAATGTGAAAGCCCAGAATCGCGTGAAATACGTAATTTTCGCTACTATCGCTTTAGCCGCCGTATGTTCACAAAACGTGATTCCAGTGCACATTGCGTTTATTCCAGTATTAATTCCACCATTACTCAGTGTATTTAATCATTTAAAACTTGACCGTCGTTTGATTGCTTGTGTTCTGACTTTTGGTCTTGTGGCGACTTATATGCTGGTACCTTTTGGTTTTGGTGCTATTTTCCTTAATGATATTTTAGGTCAAAACATCAATACCTTTGGTAAGCCATACGGTTTCAACATCAGCTATGATCAAATTCCAACTGCTATGGCAATTCCAGTATTTGGGATGTTTGTTGGCTTATTAATTGCTGTTTTTTATAGCTACCGTAAACCACGAGAGTATGCTGACGTTCAGGTTAAGGAATCACAGCACACCATCTCATCTGATGTAAAAGCAGATGAAAATGGTAAACCACAAGTCGCTAAATTTACTTTGATCATGGCTGCGGTTGCAGTGGTTGCTACGCTTTCTGTTCAAGTCATATCTGAGTCGATGATTTTGGCGGGTCTGGTTGGTGTTGCGATCTTAAGCTGTGCAGGTATTTTTAAGTGGAAAGAAGCCGATGATGTCATTATCAGTGGTATGCGCATGATGGCACTGGTGGGTTTCATTATGATTTCTGCGCAGGGCTTTGCATCTGTGATTGAGGCTACGAATCAAGTACCAATACTGGTACAAGCTTCGGTTGAATGGATTGGAAACAGCCGAGGTTTAGCTGCATTTTGGATGCTATTGATAGGGCTATTAATTACCTTAGGTATTGGTTCTTCATTCTCAACAATCCCAATTTTGGCCATTATTTATGTACCACTTTGTATTCAATTTGGTTTTAGCCCAGCGGCAACGATTGCCATTATTGGTACAGCAGCAGCTTTGGGAGATGCAGGTTCTCCAGCATCAGACTCAACTTTAGGGCCAACATCAGGTCTTAATATGGATGGTCAGCATGACCACATGAAAGATAGTGTGGTACCGACCTTCATTCACTACAATATTCCATTAATGATCTTTGGTTGGATTGCCGCAATGGTACTCTAAAAAATTTTCAAAGATAAATAAAAAGGCGATTATATAATCGCCTTTTTTGTTATTTAATCCTGAGGATTTTGGTTGGATTAAAATAATTCATTTTATTAATTCTGATTAAAAAGGTTGGTATATTATGAATAATAAATTAATTATAACGGTGAAAATATAAAACCAAGCATTGCACTATGATTAAAATAAATATATTTAATTAATAATAACTTATATAATAATGTAATAAATTATTAAATAATGTTATTGCATAATTTTAATACTAATGTTTAATATTAATTATTCATTCTAGAAGGTTGCTTAAAAATGTTAAAACAAGCTGCTCTTATTGCATTATTGGGTATGTCTGCTTCAGCGATGGCTGGTCAATGGCAGGTTAAAGTTGGTGGTTCTGTAATTTCTCCAACAGGTGACACTGAAACCGCATTAGGTACAGTAAAAGCGGATGATGAGTTAGCATTTACACCATCGGTTGAATATTTCTTTAATGACAACATTTCAGCTGAATTACTTTTAGCTACTCCAATTGGTCATGATGTACTTTTGGATGGTGATAAAGCTGCTAAAATTAAGCATCTTCCACCGACAATTACTGCAAAATATAACTTTAAAAATTCAACACGCTTTACACCATATATTGGTGTAGGTGGTACAGCATTTGTTGCTTGGGATGAATCTGACGCAGCTAAAAATGTAAAAGAAGATTTTGGTTTTGCAGGTCAAGTCGGCTTTAATTACCAACCAGCTGATGCGAAAAACTGGGGTGTATACTTCGATGCTCGCTATGCTCAATTAAGCCCTGAAGTGACTTTAATTGAAGAATTAGGTGGCGGTAAATTCGATTTAGATATCGATCCTATGGTGTATACAATTGGTTATAGCTACAAATTCTAAGCTTTAACTGATCTTAAAACCCTGCCGCCATTAGGCAGGGTTTTTTTTATGCAGCATATTCCATTCATCAGTTGATCGAATTGAACAAATAGGCAATAGAAAATTTAGGTGGAACTGTTAGAGTCGAAATAAATCAGCAAGTTGAAAGAAGAGAAAAGACGATGAAAAAAATTATTCAGGGTATGCTGGTCTTGGGCAGTGCTTATTTTATTTCGACAAGTTATGCCGCAAGTTTTGATTGTAAAAAGGCGAAAACCATTACCGAACATGCAGTTTGTGATAACCGGAGTATTAATGATGCCGATGTCAAAATGGCCACGACCTATACGATTATTCGTCATTTGGTTCCCATGGGGACACGTGGTGCAATTCAAGATCAACAAATAAAATGGCTACAACTACGCGATCAGTGCCGTGACAATGTCAGTTGTTTAAGTGATGTATATAAAATGCGGCAGCAAAAACTGGATCTCTACATGGACCGCGTTTATAAACAAGGACCTTTTTAAACCTTAAAATTTAGTGCGATAGAATAAAAATTTTCCATTCACACTATTGAAAAATAGTGAAGTCCCTCCATTCATATAGGCAATTGATAATTTTACTTAGTATGAACGGAGAGACTGATGAGCGAACAACAATCTCAAAAACACAGCTTCCAAGCGGAAGTGGCTCAGTTACTGCATTTAGTAACACATTCTTTATATTCAAATCCTGAAATTTTCCTTCGTGAGTTGGTATCAAACGCATCTGATGCCTGCGATAAATTACGTTTTGAAGGCATTAACCATCCTGAATATTATGAAAATGATCCAGATTTACATGTGCGTATTCATTTAAATAAAGAGCAGAAGACAATTACCATTTCGGATAATGGTATTGGTATGACACAACAAGAAGCGATTGATCATTTGGGTACGATTGCTAAGTCTGGCACTAAAGATTTTATGTCGAAGCTTACGGGTGATCAAAAGTCAGATGCACAATTGATTGGTCAATTTGGTGTGGGCTTCTATTCAGGTTTTATTGTTGCTGAAAAAATTACAGTGGAATCACGTCGTGCTGGGGTAAATGCCGCTGAAGGGGTACGTTGGGTTAGTAATGGTACAGGTGAGTTTGATGTAGAGCCAATTGATAAGGCTTCACGTGGAACCGACATCATTTTGCATTTACGCGAGGATGCTTTAGATTATTTAGATCGTTACAAAGTTAAGCAGATTATTAATAAATACTCTGATCATATTAGTTTGCCAATTGAGATGCAGAAAGAAGTTTGGCAACAAGAGGAAGCTGCCGAAGGCGAAGAAGCAAAACCTGGTCAATATGTACTGACGGATGAGTGGGAAGCGATTAACTCAGCAAGTGCATTATGGACGCGTAATAAAAATGAGATCAGTGAAGAACAATATACTGAGTTTTATAAAAACCTGAGCCATGATTTTGAAGCCCCGCTTGCATGGACACACAACCGTGTAGAGGGAAGTACGGAATATACACAGTTACTTTATATTCCATCTCGCGCACCAAGCAATATTTTCACACGTGAAGCTAAAGCAGGAATTAAGCTGTATGTGAAACGTGTATTTATCATGGATGATGCGGATAATTTGATTCCAAATTATTTACGTTTTGTTCAAGGTGTGGTTGATAGCGCAGACTTACCACTTAATGTAAGCCGTGAATTATTACAAGAAAGTCGCGACGTTAAAACGATTCGTGAAGGTAACGCCCGCCGTATTTTAACGGTGCTAGATGGTTTGGCGAAATCTGAAGATGTTGCTGATCAAGAGAAGTTTGCAAAATTCTACGCTGAGTTTGGTTCAGTCTTAAAAGAAGGCTTAGGCGAAGACATAGCGAATCGTGAGCGTATTCTAAAATTATTACGCTTTGCTTCGTCAAATAATGATGAAGTGAAAACATCATTTGCAGACTATAAAGCCAATATGAAAGAAGGCCAAAAGGCAATTTACTATGTGACTGCTGATAGTTTAAATGCTGCGAAAAACTCACCACAACTTGAATTGTTCAAGAAAAAAGGTATCGAAGTGCTGC
Organism: Acinetobacter sp. YH12128; assembly: GCF_013418655.1. Taxonomy (NCBI): domain Bacteria; kingdom Pseudomonadati; phylum Pseudomonadota; class Gammaproteobacteria; order Moraxellales; family Moraxellaceae; genus Acinetobacter; species Acinetobacter sp. YH12128. The sequence continues at coordinate 29,391 of NZ_VPBO01000008.1, forward strand.
TCATGACTGAACGAGTGGATGAGTGGGCGATGGAATTTGTTTTTGAGTTTGATGGAACACCATTACAGAATGTATCGAAAGGTGCAGTTGATTTGGGTGATCTACAAGATGCTGAAGAGAAAAAAGCACTTGAGGAAGCTGCTGAGCAGTTTAAACCTGTTGTTGAAAAACTGTCGGATGCGTTAAAAGATAAGACCTCTGAAGTGCGTGTAACAACACGTTTAGTGGACTCTCCTGCGTGTTTGGTGGTGGCTGAGGGTGAGTTATCACCGCAACTGGTTCGTATGCTGAAACAAGCAGGCCAAGCGGTTCCCGAGTCAAAACCAGTCTTGGAAATCAATCCATCCCATCCCTTGGTACAAAAATTAGAAAGTTCGGTGCAGTTTGATGACTTAGCAAATGTTATTTTTGATCAGGCGTTGATTGCTGAAGGCGGTTTACCCGAAGATCCTGCCCAATACATCAAACGGATTAACAGCTTATTGCTGAAGTAACGGTAGATATGAAATGAACCTCCTTCGGGAGGTTTTTTATTTGGTTTTTCGATAGAGCACATGAATAAAAACGTCCATGTTTCAATCTTTAAAATAGATTAAAAATAGATAATTAATCTATAATAACGATCATTAAGTGTTGGGAATCTTAAGATGAAAATTTTAGTGATCGCTGTAATGGGCTCGCTGCTCTCTATGGGCCTCATGCAATCTGCTCAGGCAGACAGCGCTAAGCAAAAAATGGTGCGTAATGACCGTGTGCAGGTTTCAAAGCAGATCGCACAATACGATATCAACCCTTTTGTTGATAGTCGCCGTGTGATGCGCAATGATCGTGTTCAATACAGCTTTCCTAAAGTAAAAAAAGTTGCTGAAAAGCAACCGCGTATTGCACGTAATGATCGTGTGAGTGTGATTAAGAAAAATTGAACCTGAGTTATTAAAAAAAGCCCATCCTGTTGAGATGGGTTTTTTTTCGCTGTGTTATAGAGAGTTTTAGAACAAGGCTTCAAGGCGCACTAAAGCGCCCACAAAGTGGCTTTTATCGTCACGATGGTTGTTGAGGTAGTTGAGATCACCTTGGATATAAAACCATTCACGTAGAAAGGGCTGTCGCCATGATACATAGGGTCCCCAACTGTTTAAACGCAGTTGATCGTTATTGTAAAAACCACCTGTATATAGGCCGTAGTTGAATCGGTTACCTTTAAAAAATTGGTGTTGGCGGTAACTGAAGTTATCCCATTTCAGATCATCATCCTGTGCATCTGCATAGGTCAGGTTGAATTGGTTTGAGATAAAGGGTTGGCCTGGACGGGCATGGGTTAATTCTAAATTGGTTCTTAGATAATTTTCACTATCGATACCATAATGATAAATTTGTTCGGCTAAAAAACTGTAATCATTGTCGAGTTGCCATTTTTTAGCTGCTTTTAAGCGGACATATAGGTCATCACCAGAACGTAAACCGAGATCAACGTCAGTTTCGAAGGGCAGTCGATCTGAAATTTCTGACCAACGTAAAGCCAGTGAACTGTTATCTTCACGGGTTTGCTTATTGTCATAATTTTTATCACTACGCCCCGCAGGGTTTTCATTGGTAATTGCAGCATTATTTTCTAATTCATTATCAAGTGAGTCATCACCAAAGACCACACTCAATTTTTTTTCTAAAGTGGGAAGCTTAATTTTACCGCGAATACGTGGCTTAATTTCGTAACCGTCATGTTTATCCCAGCTGTTATCTAAAATGACCCGTAGGGTTGCATTGGCAGGCTTTTCTGGCTCACTTTTCCCAAACCAATGGTCCATTTTGACTGCAGTGCGATCTGCCCATTGACGAACTTTTTTTTGTTGCTTATCGGTCCAGCTATTATTTTCCGTTTGTTCTGTTGTCGGAACAATGGGGTGATCTGATTGTTCAGGTAAGAAGGTCGGTGTTGCATCAATCCAACGTGGAATTTGATCTAAAAAATCATAGGTCTTTGGCGTGATATACGGTGAACTTTGGTCAGTTACAGGCACATCCTGCGAATATTCACCCTCAGTTTCATTGATGACAGCATCAGTTTCATTGGCCCAAGCAACTTGATACATCAAGCTCATTGATGCGGAAAAAAGCAAAGTCCGAATAAAGTACTGTTGTTTTTTATGCATATATTTTGGCTCTATTTAATTATCATCTGAGTATCCTGCATCTGTAGTTTTGTTATTTTTGTCGGATAAATGCAAGCCAAACTACAAAATAAATGCAATTAATCTTCGGTCATTTGCTTAAGTGCTTGATAAAGCGAAATCACATCAATGGGTTGAGGCAATTTTTGGATCACATTTTGGATGCTTTGCCAATTTAAACCTTGCTGTCGATGGAGGATCAAATAGGGAAAGGTTTGTTCGGTACGCAAGAGTGCCATGCGTTTTTGACCGTGGATTAACCGTATTTTTTGACGTTCTTGTAATAATAACAACGGGGTATGTAGCGTCGGTTCAGGTTCATCAAAATGAATGAATTTTTGCGTATGAATTAATTGTGCCGGGATAAATGGATAATAGTCGTATTGCGACCAAATCATTTCAGCATGCTGAGACTGTTGATAGAGCTGATCAGGTGCAGCACAGAGTTGCTCTAGACTGTCCCATGATATGACTTTAATCGCGGCAAGTTCATGTTGATGTTGTTGGCAAAACAGTTGAGAGAGTCGAATGGCTTCCATTTGCGTTTGCGCACCAAACAACAAGAGATACTTGATGAAGCGACCCTCGGTATTGATTTGTTCTGCTAAATACAGCGGCTGGTTTTTCCAATCTGTACCATCTGTCGTATGCAATAGAACATCAAGCTGCGTTGTGAGTTCAGGCTGATCCATAAACTGCAATTCATACAAGGCCAATTGCGCATCGATATTTTGCAGCGTTTGAACGCGAGCGGTGTATTGAGCGATTTGAATCTGTTCAGTAAGTTCAACAACTGTCGTTGTCGAGTTGAGATGTTCCTCTGATGGCGCATGTGTTGGTTGCTCAATTAGAACAAGAGGAGCGGTATCAGGTGCAGAAGGCTCCGGTTTATCTGTATTTGAGTTATCAAGCAACAGATCCGCTTCATTGATTTGCTTATCGCGATGATCTAGATCGACAGATCCGTCTTTATTTATCGCTTCAATTGGCAGTAGGTCGTCCACACTTGCTGCAACACAGCTTGGCGCTGTGATGATTTCATCCTTTAGGCGTAAGGCATGTAGACGTAGATCGATATCACTGATTAAACATTTATATAGCTGTTGTTGCTCAATTAACCAATCATAGCATTCGCTAAAATTGCCCCATTCACTGAGTAAAGCCGTGCGCTGTTTGGCTGGAATCATCCACACTTGCCAACCTAATTCATGGTCATGCAGCAAGGCCCAACCCATCTCTGGATATTGATATAAAGCATTTTCAAGTGCAGCATCATGGTTAAAATAGCCACGAAATAACCATGAATATGGCGTTTGTTTGGAAAATTCAGTTGCAGCCATTTGTGGCTTAGTTAATGCGCGATAACTTAATATTTGCTTTTGAAAAATTGGTTCATCGCATAAGGCAAAAATTTCATGAATCCGACGTTTAGAAAGCGCCGTTTCATAAAAATTCAAAGCACGATGTTCAAGTTGATGGGTCAGTACATGGATTTCTTTTATTAATTGTACTTTCTCTTGTAAATTCATTTGTCCGCTTCCTAAAGGACTTTTTGTGCTTTTTCTAAATATTTAGCCAATACAATATTGGTTGCAAGTTCTACTAATTTATATTCAGCCGAATTCGGGTTTCGATATGTATTGGCCAATTCAATCAGGCGTTCAATATCGATGACCTGCGGTGAAATTTTTCCTTGTATCAGTGCCTGAAGTTCTTGCATAGGACAATGTAAATTTAAAAATAAAGAAGTCGATTAGTTCATTTGATTATAGAGATTTCATTAAAAAAAACATGGAAATAAATGTCAGCTTCTACAAATTAAGTGTTAAATATGACAATTAATGCGCATTTTGTTTAAAAATAATACCAAATCATTAGCTTAAAGATAGGTTTTGCAAAAGATATAGCGGTATGGTTTGATCAATTTTTTTGAAGTCATCATCAGCGATCGAGCGCTTTTAGATGTTCATTTTTAATGTTAAGTAAAGAATAAAGCCCAAAGTAAAGGCACATAAAATAAAAAACCGATGGTGGGAGCCATCGGTTTTTTATGGAAAAATCAGCTAAAAATTATGCTTTTTTTTCTGTGTTTGTTACAACTTTAGTTGTATCTGCAGCAGGTGCTTTGTTATCTGCATTGGCAGTTTCAGCAGTCACAGCTTTTTTTACTGGAAAATCTGGTACATAAACGATTTGTGCAGAAACAGTTGCAGAAAGCGCCATCACAGCAACAGCCATAGCATATTTGATTGCGTTCATTTGTGTATTCCTATCAATCATTAGTGACTCAAAAAATGAGTCAGGGAGAAAATTAATCACTTGAATTTATGTGAAAATAATATCAAAAAATAATCAATTAAAAATGATCGATTCGGCAACGCAAGATAAACGGTATGAATTAATATTTATATAAAACAATCTATTAGAGTTATTGCTCTAGAGCTTTTGGTGGCTGAGTGACAGCGTTGTATCACTCAGATAAAGATGAAAAATCTATGAATGTTTGGCACATTTCTTTTCATAGACTTTGCCTGCGATACCACCAATAATGGCACCGCTGATCGTGCCAAAAACGGGCAAAATACTGCCTGCAACAGCGCCGATCGCAGCACCTTTGACGGTCGGAGAAAAACGCGAGAGAAAGCTATTCTTCCCTGTTTGCGACTCGTTGGCGGTTGCTTGAGGGGTTGTATTGGTAGATAGATCGGTTTCAGCAGAAGTTACTTGAGGTTCAATTGTCATGACATTACTCCCGAGCATGATCATTAGAAGAATGAAGCTTTTAGCCTAATCGGAAGCGACCGCAGCTTAAACAGAAAGCATGTAATAAATGATGGTCAGTTTGTAATCCCTCGAAGTGGAATTCACTCCTGTGTAAGACATGTAATATTTTGCTGTTTTGATGTTTAAAAAATAACCAAAATAAGCGACTTAATCATATGATGAAGATTCAAAATCATAACAATGAGGATAAATACAATGTCTGTTGCTAAAGTCGTTGAAGTAAATGCAAGTAGCACAAAAAGTTTTGAAGATGCAATTCAAACGGGAATTAATAAAGTCACTGAAACTGTGAAAAACGTTCAGGGTGCATGGATTAATGAACAAAAAGTCGTGGTGAAAGACAATAAAATTGCGGAATATCGAGTGAACTTAAAAATCAGCTTCTTGGTGGAATAAGTTTCATTTTATTGATGTTAAAAACTGATCATAAAAAATCCCCGAAGTTCGGGGATTTTTGTTTGAACACGCTGAATTATTTTTCAGGCGTTTCACAGCTTTCATCATTACATACAGGTGTAGGAGCAAGTTCAGGAAGTTCCGCAGCTTTGTCCATCACTTGTTTAAACACGTCTTTCGGTTGAGCGCCAGCTAATGCAATACGTTGCTCAAAGACAAAAAACGGTACACCGGTGACTTTAAGTTGGTCGCGTGCTACTTCTTCGTCGTATTTAACGAAATCGGCAAATTCATCTGAGTCTAATAAGTCATCAACTTCAACAGGGTTTAGACCAATACGAGATGCAACATCTTCTATGGTTTCACGTTCACCAATGGCCAAGCCTTGCGTCATATAGCTATAGAAGAACGCTTCTTTGGCTTCACTACCGAGACCTTTGCTTTGTGCAAGATGAATCAAGCGGTGCGCGTTGAAAGTATTGCCTGAATTGGCTTTTTGCCAGTTAAATTCAATACCTTCAGCTTTTGCCATTTCGGCAATATTGCGCTGCATTTCTTCAACTTCTTCAATACTGCGGCCATATTTTTGAGCTAGACGTTCAGTATTAGAAATTTCTAGGCGAGCGGGCGCATCTGCATCAAGTTGATAGCTATGCCAAAACACTTCAAGTTCTACACCCGATTCTTCGGCAGCAGCTTCAAGGCGTTTTTTCGCAATATAACAAAATGGGCAAACCACGTCTGACCAGATATCTACACGCATGGGAAATCTCTTTTCTATGTTCTGGGAAAATGATGGGGGCAAATCCTAAAATTTAAAGCCAAGCAATGCAATCCATTTTTGTTTCGATGGTGCAATGTCGAATTTTTTTTATGTTGCTTCAAGGATTGACCGAAGATTTGTCGGACTATTAATCCGTGATTAAACGTTTACCCAAACAAATCACTTCAACCTCTTCATAGCCCAATTGTTCATAAAAATTTTGTACGTCAATGTTGTCTTGGCGAATCAGTAATTGAAGTTTTGGGCAACCTAAAGCAATTAAGCGTTTTTCTAATTGTTGAATGAGGGCGGTGGCAACGCCATTACGTTGAAAATGTGGATGTACGGCAAGATAATTGACCCAGCCTCGGTGTCCATCATAGCCACCCATGACAGTTGCGATCAATTGATCATCTTTGACAGCCAATAAAAATAATTGATCACGTTGAGCCAATTTTCGAAATATATCAATTTCAGGGTTATTCCATGGACGGGTCAGATCACACAGTTCCCAAAGTGCAATCACTTCATCTAAATCAGATTCGAGATAGGGGCGGATAATAAACATAATTTTTGTTTTAGCATGTATTTTGACCAATTTAGATTAGTCGAGTTTTGCAGACTTGATAAGTCATATTGAAAAATAAAAGCCATAAAAAAACGCTCCGAAGAGCGTTTTTCATTTCACTGTCAATTAAGCAGTTTTCACTTCAGGTTGAGCAGCTAACATGTGGCCGTTCTCTTCGAAGTTGATGTGCCAAGACAATGCTTCACGTAGAAGGTGAGGTGTTTGACCACCTTTCGCACATGCACGGTCGAAGTAATCATTTAGCGCATCACGGTACATAGGGTGAGCACAGTTGTCGATTACTGCACGAGCACGTTCACGTGGAGCAAGACCACGTAAGTCAGCAAGACCTTGTTCAGTAACTAAGATGTCAACGTCGTGTTCAGCATGGTCAATGTGAGAAGCAAATGGAACAACAGAAGAAATGTCGCCGCCTTTTGCAATTGATTTAGTCACGAAGATCGCCAAGTGTGCATTACGTGCGAAGTCACCTGAACCACCGATACCGTTCATCATTTTTGTACCGCAAACGTGAGTTGAGTTCACGTTACCGTAGATATCAAACTCAAGCGCAGTGTTGATACCGATGATACCTAAACGACGTACAAGTTCTGGATGGTTCGAAATTTCTTGTGGACGTAATACAAGTTTGTCTTTGTATTGTTCAAGGTTATTAAATACTTTTTCGCCATATTTAGCAGAAAGCGTAATAGAAGAACCTGAAGCAAATTTCATTTTGCCTGCGTCGATCAATTCAAATGTACAGTCTTGAAGTACTTCAGAGTACATGATCAAGTCTTCAAAGTTAGAATCTTTAAGACCAGTCAATACTGCGTTTGCAATTGAACCGATACCTGCTTGTAATGGACCAAGGTTTTTCGGTAAACGACCTTCTTCTACTTCTTTTTCAAAGAAAGCGATAAGGTGGTTAGCAATACCTTGAGTTTCATCATCAGGTGCAGTCACTGTAGATGGAGAGTCATGCAATTCGTTGTTAAATACGATACCTACGATTTTTGAAGGATCGATGTTGATTGCATGTGTACCAATACGTTCGTCAATATGAGTCAATGGAATAGCTTGACGTGTTGGACGATATGTTGGGATATAAATATCGTGTAAGCCTTCAAATGCTGGGCTTAAGTTGGTGTTGATTTCAACAATCACTTTTTCAGCAAAAATTGCGAAGCTTGCAGAGTTACCTACAGAAGTTGTAGGGATGATGCCACCATCTTCAGTGATCGCAACAGCTTCAATAATTGCCACATCAGGCTTTTTAAGCTGAAGGTTACGCATTTGTTCAACTGTTTCAGACAAATGCTGATCGATGAACATCACTTCGCCTTTGTTGATGGCTTTACGTAATGTATTGTCTACTTGGAACGGTAAACGACGAGCAAGAACACCTGCTTCAGTCAATTTTTTGTCCAAATCGTTACCCAAGCTCGCGCCAGTAATTAGGGTAATTTTAAGAGGATTAGCATGAGCCTGTTGAACCAACGCTAAAGGTACAGCTTTCGCTTCACCTGCGCGTGTGAAACCACTCATACCTACCGTCATACCATCCTGAATGAATTCAGCAGCTTTTTCTGCGCTGATAACTTTGTCGTGAAGGGCAGCTAAACGGATGCGATCTAAAGACATCATATACTCTCGTGAAATTCTCAAAACTGATACGGATTGTACCGATCAAAAAAGCCATTTTGCATACCTGTTAGGCTAAGGTCTAATTTTTTGAAAAAATGTGGGTATAAGATTTTATTATGTTTTTTAAACTACTGAATAATAAAGTTAAAAATATCAATGGTTAAAGCTTAAACAAAACTGTTCGTTGCTTTTTTGAACGCTTGTTAAAAGCGTTCAGTTAAACTTTGCTTAATTTTTTCCAATGGGCTGTTGTTTAATATTTCATCATTTTCGAGTTTTTGCAGTGGTAAAGAAATGATCGCTTCGAGTCCACCTTCTGCTCGATTGTGAATTGAAAGTTGACCTTCGTGAATATCCACAATACGTTTTACAATGGCTAAACCGAGTCCACTGCCTTGAATGGTACGTGCATCATTACCACGTACAAAAGGTTGCATCAGGTCTTCAATTTGGTCTTCAGGAATCCCTTCGCCATTATCGGCAACGCGAATTTGAATATGGTCACCTTCATATTCGGTAGACAGTTCAATCGGCTCGGCACCATAGCGTTTTGAGTTATTGATTAAGTTGCCTATTAGTCGTTTTAAGGACAGGCTACGTGCTTGAATAACGGGCAAGTCTTGAGGTTCAAAGCGAATATCTAAAGGTTTAAATTGAATCACTAATTCCTGCAATAGCGCATTTAAATCAGTATCTTGCGGAACTTCATCAGAGCCATCTCGCATATACGAAATGAACTGATTCAGAATCGCATCCATATCTTCAACATCGTAAATCAGACCTTCTTTTAGGAAGTCATCATCAGGCATCATTTCTGCGCTGAGTCGAATACGGGTCAGCGGAGTACGTAAATCGTGGGAAATACCGGCCAACATGATGCGACGATCACGTTCAGTTTGTTCCAGCGTGTAGACCATGTGGTTAAAGGCTTGGTTTACTTCACGGATTTCTTGTGGCCCATGGTTGGTTTCTAAATAAGGTGCAGTGCCGTGTTTACTGTAGTTGTTTGCCGCATCTTGTAAACGTTTTAGTGGACGGTTGAGCTGACGAACCAAGGTTAAGATAATGATGCCAGCAATCAGCGGAATACCCAATAACCAGCCTAAAATCAGCTCTGCGCTATAGTTGGCATAGGTTTTTAAAGGCTCGCGAACCCAGTTGCCATTCATTTCTGGAGTTTGAATCCAGATGCGTGGGTCAGGTTTAAATTGGAAATACACGGTCGCATTATCAATGCGCATTTCTTTGGCCAGTTTCTTTTCAATTTGATTGGTAAAGAACTCTGCAATGACTTTGTCTTTGACGTTGGGGAATTCTTTCGGATCGGTCACATATTCGATCCCGACACGGTTGCGCATCCAGTCGTCGACATCCACTTCGGCATTGTTATGAAAAATCCGTAAATCAGGATTGTTAATGATTTCAAGTTCGACCGCGAGGTAACGAGCATGTTGTTGAATTTCGGGTAAATAGAGTGTGCGCCAAAAGAACCATAAGGACATAAACAGGCTAAAAAACACCACAAATAAGACCAATACGGTGGTCCGCATGGCTGCAGAGCGGGGTTTGATTTTATCGAGGAAGCGTTCCCAAGGTGTCCGTTTTTTTTCGGAGTAGGTAACGTAGTCGGTAAATTCCTGTGGGTCGATGGGTTCGAGTTTCACGCTATATCCCTAGAGTAAATTTTAGAGTGTGAGATCAATTAACCCTGTTGGATACGCGTTCAGGTCATACGCAACTGTTCGAGGCAGGAAGCATGGAATAGATTATGTTTCTGCGATGATTCTGATATGAAGCAGAAATGAGACGAGTTTTGCGTATGACAATGGTTTTGCTTACTTTTGCCGAAACAAAAGTAAGGCGAACCGCAGGTTATTGGATAAATTTAATGTTCAATGAAAAGACTCCGCCTAATGAACGGCGGAATTTTTTATTACTATTTATTTGGATTATTCAGCACCATCTGGAACAAAGACATAACCCACGCCCCAAACGGTTTGGATATAGCGTGCACGTGCTGGGTTTTCTTCAACCAAACGACGCAGGCGAGAAACCTGAACGTCAATTGAACGTTCCATCGCGCCCCATTCACGACCACGAGCAAGATTCATTAACTTGTCGCGTGTCAGTGGTTCACGTGGGTGTTGAACTAATGCTTTGAGTACGGCAAATTCACCCGTGGTTAATGTGACGACTTGACCTTCACGGGTTAATGTACGAGTAGACAGGTCGAGTGACCAAGGACCAAAAGACACCACTTCCATTTGTTGGCTTGGTGCGCCCGGAACTTCACGCACTTGGCGACGTAGGACCGCACGAATACGAGCTAATAGCTCATTCGGGTTAAATGGTTTTGGTAAATAGTCATCTGCACCGGCTTCAAGTCCTGCAATACGGTCTGAATCGCTACCACGAGCGGTCAGCATAATGATTGGGGTATCGATGTTAGATTGGCGCAGACGGCGACAAATACTCAAGCCATCTTCAACAGGTAACATAAAGTCGAGCACAATCAGGGAAAAGAGTTCCCGCTGCAACAGACGATCCATCTGAGTCGCATCATGTGCGGTTTTGACCACAAAACCTTTATCTTCTAGGAAGCGTTGTAAGAGGGTGCGTAGACGCACATCATCATCGACAACCAGAATGCGTTCGACTCGGTCGGTTTCGGCTTGTACGGCATCTGTTTTTTCAGCAGGTACAACTAAACTCATGACGTGCTCCTTATTCTTTATTGTCATCGTAAACAAAAAGTCGATTTCACTTGAGTATACGATTCATTTATATAAATTTACTATGCTCTAAAGCAACAAATATTGCAGTTAAAATCAAGACATAGATACCAAATGTATACATGTTGTTCGAATCAGTTTGCTTGTCTAAGTCTCGCTAATTTGCTGTTTCATAGTCAGTTTCGTAAAAAAATGTGTATTTGAGATGAATTGGCATTAAAAACCACGAATAAATTTATAAAAACAATTGTGGATTTTATGGTCTTGGTCTTTATAATCATGGCTTTTAGAACTTATCCTTGCAGGGATCTAATACGATGACTGACTTAGTTCAGCAGTTGGCAAAAGAAATTGCCGTACGTCCAAATCAAATTGAAGCTGCCATCAAGCTCATTGATGAAGGTGCCAGTGTTCCATTTATCGCACGTTACCGTAAAGAAGTGACGCAAGGTCTGGACGATACTCAATTACGTCAGCTCGATACACGTCTGACTTACCTGCGTGATTTATTTGAGCGCCGTGAAAAGGTAATCGAATCTCTAAAAGAACAAAACAAGTTATCTGATGACTTACTTGCTCGCGTGAATGCAGCAGAAACGAAAAATGCTTTAGAAGAGATTTACGCACCGTACCGTCCAAAACGTACCAGTAAATCATTTAAAGCCAAAGAAGCGGGTTTAGGCCCAATCGCTGAAAAAATCTTTAATGAAGCGATCGATCCTACGGAAGCTTTGGCAGGCTTTAGCCATGAAGATTATGCTGATGTTGAAAGCCAATTAGATGCGATTCAACACATTTTAATTGATGACTGGGCACAAAATATTGCATTAACCACTGAGCTAAAAGCGACATTTGCGAAAACTGCAGTGTTGAAAAGTTTAGTTGCAAGCGATGAGAAAAAAGAAGTCGGTAAAAAATTCCGTGATTACTTTGATTTCTCTGAAAGCTTAAATAAAGTCCCTTCACACCGTTTATTGGCGATGCTCCGTGGCCGTCAAGAAAATGTCTTGGGCTTAAAAGTCGATGGTGAAGATGATGCACCATTGGCTCGTATTGATACTGAATACAATTTAGAAACAGCACAACCACAAGCGCGTGCAGATTTCTTAAAACAAACTGCAAAATTATTCTGGCTTGGTAAAGTTCGCCCTGCGATTGAACATTCATTATTGACTGAAAAACGTTTGGCTGCTGAAGCTGAAGCGATGGATGTCTTTGCTGAAAACCTACGTCATTTATTACTTTCTGCTCCTGCAGGGGCGCGTTGCACATTGGGTGTAGACCCTGGCATCCGTACGGGTGTGAAATTGGCTGTTGTGAATGCATCAGGTGATGTTCTTGCACACAGCACTATTTACCCGTTTGCCCCGAAAGAAGATAAAGCAGGTTCAGTTGCTGAACTTGCGCGCCTTTGCCGCGAATTCAATGTTGAATTAATTGCGATTGGTAATGGTACTGCAAGCCGTGAAACTGAAGCGGTTGTGGCTGAAATGATGGCTGCGAATACGGATTTGAATTTGATTCGTGTGTCTGTCTCTGAAGCGGGTGCATCTGTTTATTCAGCATCTGAATTGGCGTCAAATGAATTGCCAGATTTAGATGTATCGATCCGCGGTGCTGTATCGATTGCACGTCGTTTACAAGATCCATTGGCTGAACTTGTGAAGATTGATCCTAAATCGATTGGTGTGGGTCAATATCAACATGATGTGAACCAAACCGGTTTGGCAAAAACGCTAGAAGCGGTTGTGGAAGACTGTGTGAACTCAGTAGGTGTTGATGTCAACACTGCATCATCTGCTATTTTGGGTTATATCGCGGGTCTAAACAAATCGATTGCACAGCAAATCGTTGAATTCCGCAAAGAAAATGGTCGTTTTGATAACCGTCAAAGTTTGAAGAAAGTACCTCGTTTAGGCGAACGTACCTTTGAACAAGCAGCAGGTTTCTTACGTATTCAAGATGGTTCTGAACCATTGGATGCATCTGCAGTTCACCCAGAGTCATATGACTTGGTGGCAAAAATTGTGGAAGCTAAAGCAACGACTGTAAAAGATATTATTGGTAATACTGAAATTATCCGTCAGGTCGATGCAGCAGCATTTGTAAATGACCAATTTGGTTTGCCAACGATTCAGGACGTTTTATCTGAACTTGAAAAACCAGGTCGTGACCCGCGTCCAGAGTTCCGTACGGCAAAATTCCGTGAAGACATCACTGAAGTGGCTCAGTTGACTGAAGGTTTACAGCTTGAAGGTGTGGTTACAAATGTGACGAACTTCGGTGCATTCGTGGATGTGGGTGTACACCAAGACGGCTTAGTGCATATTTCTGAACTTGCAAATGAATTTGTTGCAGATCCGCACAAAGTTGTGAAGCCTGGTCAAATTGTTCAAGTTCGCGTCTTGAATGTCGATGTTGAACGTAACCGTGTCAACTTGTCTATGCGTGCAGAAGGTGCTGCTGCAGCGAAACCACAACGTCAACCACGTCGTGACAATACGCAGCAAGAACAACGAGGTGAGCGTAAGCCACATGCGAAACGTCCACAGCATGCCCGTCCGCAAGGCGACCGCCCACAAGGTCATAAAAAACCTCAAGCAGCGAAACCACAAGAAAATAAAATCGGTGGTTTAGGTGCGTTGTTATTACAAGCAGGGATTAAAGGTTCGAAGTAATCTTTAACTGTTAAAAAAACCTCCCATATGGGAGGTTTTTTTATATAAGATTAAAACAATCAAAGCTTAAATAAACTTAGAAGACCATAATGTTACGTAGTTATTATCAGGGTTCAGTGCAACAATTCATACATACAAATGAACAAGAAATTATGGGGGCTTTGGCACTACAGCATGAATTTGCATTGGAAGATTTACAAAAGAACGCTTGGTTAAAACAAATTGAGATTTTAAAACAACAGTTGGATTTTTTAGATGAGGGAGAAATCTTTTTTGAATTCTCTATTCCACGGATGGGTAAGCGCGTAGATAACATTCTTTTGATACGTAATTTAATTTTTGTTATTGAATTTAAAGTAGGTGAAAAGAGTTACCCACAATATGCTAAGACTCAGGTCATAGATTATTGTTTGGATTTGTTGAATTTTCATGAAGGTAGTCATCAGCAAAAGGTCATACCACTTTTAATTTCAACCCAAGCTCAAAGTTGTGAACAGTCATGGTCAGCGGTATCCACTTATCAAGATACTTTATGCTGTAACACCCATAATTTACGGATTGTAATCGAACAAGCGCTTTATCAATTTGCAGGTCTTACGCAACTTAATATCAAACAGTGGGTTGAGTCTCGATATAAACCAACACCCACAATTATTGAAGCAGCTCAGGCGTTATATCAAGGTCATACAGTGGATGAAATTTCTAGAAGTGATGCCGGTGCAAAAAATTTAGCGATCACTTCGAAAAAAATCGAACAAATTATTGAAGATGCAAAATTAACAAATAAAAAAACGATTTGTTTTTTAACGGGTGTACCTGGTGCAGGAAAGACATTGGCCGGTCTTAATATTGCGAACCAGCGTTTAAAAACAAATGAACAAGAACATTCTGTATTTTTATCTGGAAATGGTCCTTTAGTTGATGTTTTACGTGAAGCATTGGTTCGAAATACCGTGGAACTTGCTAAGCAACAAACAGAAAAAAAGACGCGATCTGAGGCAGAACGTGAAGCCAAAGCCTTTATACAAAATATTCATCATTTTAGAGATCATTATTTGAAATCAAATGAGGTGCCAATCGAAAAAGTCGTTATTTTTGATGAAGCTCAAAGGGCCTGGCAAAAGGATCAGGTTTCAAACTTTATGAAACAGAAAAAAGGTATTGATAATTTTTCGATGTCTGAACCAGAGTTTCTCATTAGTGTTATGGATCGCCACGCTGATTGGTGTGTCGTTGTTTGCCTGATTGGTGGTGGGCAGGAGATTAACACTGGAGAAGCAGGTGTTTCTGAATGGCTATCAGCATTAGAACATAAATACCCGAAATGGAAGATCTACTTTTCTAACAAAATTTTGCAGGATAAAGTCTATTTAACTGATCCTAAACAACAATTCTGGGTTCAAAAAAATGGAAAAAATGAGGAAGATTTACATCTTGCTGTTTCTGTCCGGTCATTTCGCAGCGAACAAGTTTCACATTTGATTCAACATGTATTAGATGGTGATGCAAAGTCCGCGAAAGAAACTTACCATATGATGTCCCAAGATTATCCTATTCTGCTTTGTCGTGATTTTAATGTTGCTAAACAGTGGTTAAAAAGAAAGGCTAAGGGTTCAGAGCGCTTTGGGGTTATTGCTAGTTCGGGTGCCAGACGTTTAAAAGCCGAAGGTATTGATGTAAAGAATAAAATAACACCTGCAGATTGGTTTTTGAATTCAAATACAGATGTACGTTCTGCGTATTATTTGGAAGATATTGCAACTGAGTTTGATGTGCAAGGCTTGGAAATAGATTACAGTTGCGTGGCATGGGATATTAATTTTTATTTTGATCAAGATTGGCAATTTCAAGCCTTTAAAGGTAGTCGATGGCAAAATATAAGGCAAACTGAAAAGCAGAAATACCTGTTAAATGCATATCGAGTGCTACTGACTCGGGCGCGACAAGGTATGGTGTTGTATATACCATCTGTAGATGACAGTGACTGGACTCGTCCCAAGAAATATTATGATTCGACGTATAATTTTTTGAAGCAATGTGGTTTCAATACGCTATAAAAAACCTCCCATTTGGGAGGTTTTTTTATTTCTTTTAAGGCCTATCAAAGATAAATGAGCTGAATCTTAAACTTCGCAATAAAGTGTAAAAATCACACAAATCACGTATCAAAACACACTATAGAATCGTTCGATTGTCAGACAATATAAGTCACGCCATAAAGTGGTCACAAACTTTAGGCTTTACATACTTACATCTAATTATTTGATATTTATTATAAACGGTAAAATGATGACATCTAAAATTGAACGACATCGATTTCATATTCACGACTTTTTATCTGGAACAGTGGTATTTCTCGTAGCTTTACCGCTATGCCTAGGCATTGCATTGGCTTCTGGCGCACCGATTCTCTCTGGCATTATTGCCGGCATTGTCGGTGGTATTTTAGTCGGAGCATTGAGTGGCTCACATATCAGTGTTGCAGGGCCAGCAGCAGGTTTAACAGCAGTCATTTTGGTACAGCTTGAACTACTCGGCGGCAACTATGCCGCCTTTTTATTGTGTATTGTTTTTGCCGGTATCTTACATATTGGATTTGGCATATTTCGGCTCGGTTTCTTTGCCAACTTTATTCCAAACAATGTCATATTGGGTTTATTGGCAGCCATCGGACTGATCTTGATTGGGAGTCAAATACCTTATCTATTTGGCTTGAACCAATTTTCATGGTCTGTGCTGTGGCAGTCACAGCCGCTCGATTTGCAATGGGATATCGGTGCCGTTCTGATCGGTATCGGTAGCCTTGTGCTGATGTTGCTATGGGAGCAGAGCCCATGCAAAAAGTGGGTTCTGCCTTCTGCTTTAGTTGCTGTAGTCCTCGCTGCACTGTGCAATGCTGTGTTGGTACTCAGTGGTTCGTCTTATGCAGTTCATCCATCGAACCTCATCCAACTTCCAAATCTTTGGGATCAACTACAAAATGTGATGATCTTTCCAGATTGGACCGCTTTAAATAATCCACTGATTTACACGGGTGCTATCACTTTGGCGGTTGTGGCGTCATTAGAAACTTTATTAAATTTAGAAGCAGCAGATAAATTAGATCCGCATAAGCGCTCTTCACCCCCCAATCGAGAGTTATGGGCGCAAGGCATCGGTAATGTCGTTTCGGGCGCTATAGGCGGGATGCCGCTAACTTCAGTAATTGTCCGTAGTTCGGTCAATGCCAGTGCCGGAGCTAAAAGTAAATGTTCTGCTATCTTTCATGGCGTGTTGCTCTTGTTTGCCGTGCTGTGTTTAGTGCCTTTGATGAACATGATTCCGCTTTCAGCATTAGCTGCAATTTTAATCCTCACAGGTTTTAAACTGACACATCCCAAATTGTTTAAACAGCTGTATTTAAAAGGTTGGAAACAATTTATTCCTTTTATTATTACCTTATTGGCGATTTTATTCACAGACTTATTGCTCGGAATCTTGATTGGTTTAGCCAGTAGTGCGGCCTTCATTTTATACGCCAATTTTAATAAGGGGCTGAAGGTGTATAAAGAGCATCATTTACATGGGGTGATTACACGGATTGAATTGCCTTCACAAGTCAGTTTTCTCAACCGGTCGGCATTAATCTCGGCATTGGAACATATCCATCGCGGTGAACAAGTGGTGATTGATGCCACACATGTGAGTGATATGGATGCTGATATTTTCCAACTCATTCAAGAGTACCAACAGGAAAAGGCTGTGCAGCGTAAAGTGCAAGTACAGTTGATTGGTTTCAAGGCACACTATGCCGATGCGCAGGAGGCGGCATTAGATATAGATATCAGTACCGCAGCTTTACAGCAACGTTTGACGCCAGAGGCCGTGCTCGCTTTGCTCAAAGCAGGCAATGAACGTTTTGTACAAAATGAGCGTTTGCAACGAGATATCTATCGTCAACTGCGGGTGACCGCAGAAGAAGGGCAGCATCCGATTGCGGCAGTGTTAGGTTGTATGGATTCTCGTGCGCCGACTGAAATGATTTTTGATGTTGGAATTGGTGATTTATTTAGTTTGCGCATAGCGGGGAATGTCGCGGGGCAAAAAGTTTTGGGTTCATTGGAATTTGCCTGCGAAGCCAAAGGCGCCAAAGTGATCGTAGTGCTTGGTCATACGGACTGTGGTGCGGTTAGCAGTGCTTGTCAGTTGTATTTAGCTGGTCAATCGATACAGAGCCTGACGCGTATGCCGCATATTCAATATGTGCTGGGGCCACTCAATGAGTCTGTATCGCGTGTTGCCGAATTGATGCAACCACAAACGCTGAGTCCGGCATTTTTAGAGCAAGTGACGCAAATGAATGTGCATTACAACATCCGCTATATTTTGCAAAATAGTGAAGTGCTACAGCAATTGGTGCAAGAAGGTAAAGTGGCGATTGTTGGTGCAGTGTATGATGTAAGAACTGGACGGGTTAATTTCTTCGGATAAATAAAATCTGATGACATAAAAAAGGATCATCATGAACACATGATGATCCTTTTTATTGAACTAAAATACACTAGCGAATCATCGGTACGATCCAACTGGTAATGATCAGCAAAATACCGAAATGTCCCAATTTACGGGTCACATATACCAATTTTGACGGCTTTTGTTCCAATTGTTTCGCATAGTCTTCGATGCTAATGCCTTGTTTTGCATTACTGGTAAATAAAAACACCGCCAAATCGATACAAATTAAAATCGTACCAACATCTGCCACCACTTCCATTAAATCGTATTGGCCGCTGATCAAGGCGGTTGACACTTGATAAACAAGGAAAAGTGCAAAAGCGATGCAGGCATACTGCAAAACAGTTAAAAATATCCGCATAAATCTATACTAAATAAGCTCAAAATTTTGAAATAGGATTATAGCGTCCCTCGCAAGAGATTACTGTAACGCTCAGAGTGCTTGCATGACTGCTGGGAAATGTTGCTTTTCAACCAACTCCAAAAACTCATCGCCCATACGCTGACTTTCAGCCACACATTGATTCCACATTTTAATGCGTTGTTGGTTGTCTAAGCCTTTGAGGGTAAAGTCTTTACGGTCAGGCAGTCGGCCAAGCGGCAAGCTTGCAAGGTATTCTTGTGAAGGTGACAGTAACAGGGTACGCGCCTGATTTTCAGGATTGGCTTGGCGTTTAAATAATTTATCAAACCAGCCTGGGGTGATGCTATCCGTGAAATGTGGATACAGCACGATGCCCTGACTTTGGAAGGGTAGGTCAATATGATAGTCAATCAGGCCGCCATCGCGGTAACTGCCTTGTGGCGCATCAGGGATATCACGTATCGCGGCCATGACACCGGGAATAGATGCAGAAGCCATAAGCCACGGCATGACACTGTCTTGAGTCAATGCATGGTAATGCGTGGTAAAGCCATCATCCGCCACGGTAAATTGATGACCTGACACAGGCTGACTAATTACACGCTGCATGAAATAACGACTGTGTTTACGTGCGAGCGCTGTCGTGCCCACGATCCCTGCGACAGAGGCTAACAGAGGCAGGGCTTTATCACTTTGGAAAATATGCTGAGCTTTGACTGAAAGCACAGTGAGGTGATAATCCGGGTGATTAACCAGTGCCGCTTCTTGAC
Organism: Acinetobacter sp. YH12128; assembly: GCF_013418655.1. Lineage (NCBI taxonomy): Bacteria > Pseudomonadati > Pseudomonadota > Gammaproteobacteria > Moraxellales > Moraxellaceae > Acinetobacter > Acinetobacter sp. YH12128. The sequence goes on from NZ_VPBO01000008.1 coordinate 48,755, forward strand.
CTTGAATCAAATCGATCAGCATGCCACGACACACATCGCTGACTTCTTGACGGCTCATCTTTTTATGAAAGCTCAGATTGGTATACAGCTCAGAGAGGCGTTTCGTCCCTTCAATGGCTCCCCCAGCAGCAATACTGGCAAAGCGCCAACTGCCAATCGATGAACCAATTAAAGTACGCTTTTGTTGCGCGCGTGGCAAAAAGTCAGCAAAAATCGCCTGATCTAAACCTTGAATACCAATGCCTTTCGGACCACCCGCAGCACCGGGCAGGATATCCACTTGAGCAGCGTTTAAACCCTCTTGTTCAATCAGTTGGCGGGCTAAATGGCCAGCACGGATATTGAGCGCAGGCGGTCTTTTTTGCAAAATTTGAGTCATGGCAGTCGCTTAAAATACAGTCGTAGAATTATTCTAGTGTGTTTTTGCACAGACCCAATGGCTGAAACTTACGACAAATGACTTCTCAGTCATATCAGGGCGTCGCTCAGGAATGCTGTAATAATTGTTCATTATGCCGATGCAATTGAAACAAACTGAGGCAGACGATTGCCCATGTTGCCATTGGAAAGACCGCCCACGCAAAAAAGTTAATGATAAAAATCACGGCCTCAACAAATAACCAATAATTTAACCCTGCCATCAGCTTTTGCTGTGGTAAACAAAGTAGGAATAAACAGGGAAGTGCATTGAAGAAAATAATCCACCAAAATGCAGCGCTATGCTGCATCCGATACAGAGTGGTGTTGGCTGGCGGTTGCCAGTTTAGGAAAGGCATGTGCATATTTAATTGAACTAGCACATCGAGCAGGGTCGAAAAACTATACAGCAAGGCCGTTGCACATGCTCGGAGTGGATTTCGACTATACAGTACCCCTAAATAACTGTATGACATGGCGTTCAGCCTTATTCAAATTTTTGAATTTTTTTGTTTTTATAGCTTTAAGCCCTTTATTGTCAAAAGGCTTAAAGGAGCTATGGATACAACATATTATTTAAATACAAAGATTATTTAAACACACGCCAAATGGCAAGTAAGCTTGAAAGTGCAATTAATACGATGGAAACATACCATGGCGCAATTATCGCGATGGAGAGGAAGATGGCCATAATACTGCCAAAAACCCAACTACGTTTTTGCTGATGTTCCATTTGCAAGCGCATGCTTTGCAGTTCATTCAGTTGTTTGGCATGCCAAGCCGACTGATTTTTTAAACCATTCAGACTGTCGATCATCAGCGTTGGTAAATCTTGCGCACCTAAAAGTAAGTCAGGAATTTTTTGTCCGAGTTCTTTTAAGTTTTTCTGCGGATTCATTTGCGCTTTAATCCAATCGGTGAGGATTGGTTTTGCCAAACTCCAAATATCCAATTCAGGATAGAGATCAGTTCCTAAACCTTCGACATGGACCAAGGTTTTGAGCAGCAACATCAGTTGTGGCGGAATCTCTAAATGGAAACGACGCGCAATATCCATCACTTGAATCAGGATGCCGGCGAAGTCCAATTCATGCATTGGTTTAGAGACCATCGGGCCAACCGTACGACGCATTTCACGTGCTAATGCATCTTGATCTGTACCCGGTGGAATCCAACCCGCTTGATGCACGATTTGAATCAGCTGCATAAAGTCGCTGTTCATAACCGCAAGCAGCATGCGTGCTACGGTCATTTGGTCGTGCTTTGAAAGCTCACCCATAATCGCGCAGTCCAAGGCAATAAAGCGTGGATTGCTTGGATTGATGGTTTCGACGAAGACATTCCCCGGATGCATGTCTGCATGAAAGAAGTTGTCGCGGAACACTTGGGTAAAGAAAATGGTGAGCCCTTTTTCGGCTAAATCTTTACGATCCATGCCCAAGCGATCAAAGGTCGCAATATCTGAAATTGGTACACCCGTAATACGCTCTTCGACCATGACATCACGGCTGTCCATATAGACTTCAGGCACGTACATCATGCTTGAACCGGTGAAGTAATGACGCATACGACGCGTGTTATCCGCTTCTAAAGTCAAATCCAATTCATTGAGAATAATTTGACGGTAGTCTTGAATAATTTCAGACAGATGCAGGGCACGAGCGGCTTCTAGGCGTTTTTCAAGGAACTGACCAAGCCACTCTAATATTTCAAAATCATGCAGAATTTGATTGCGAATATTCGGGCGAGCCACTTTCACTACGACTTCGCGACCATCATGCAGTGCAGCAGTATGCACTTGTGCGATAGATGCTGCGGCTAAAGGTTGCTCGTCAAAGCGTGCAAATAAGGTATTAACATCGGCTTTGAGTGATTCCTGAATGCGCATTTTGGCAACGTCATTTGAAAAAGGTTTTACACGGTCTTGTAAAAGCACCAATTGCTGTAAAACTTCAGGTGGAATCAAGTCACGACGGGTAGACAGTAATTGACCGAGTTTAATGGCCAAAGGTCCCATATCTTCTAAAGCTTGTTTTAGCTTCAGTGGATTTTTACGTTCTTTGCTTAAACGTGCTGCAGGATGTATACGAATGAGGGAAATAATATGACGGGCTTTTTCCGGTAATTCTTCCGCAGGAAACAACGTGTCGAGTCTATAGTGCGCAGCAATGCGCCAAAGGTCGAGTAAACGTGAAACGTGCGGAATCATATATGCAATTACCTAGTCTTAAGTGTTGTCTTGTAATGAGTCAATTTGGCTGTGCAGCTGCTGAATTTTTGCTTCTGCACGGTCCAGATTTTGATTCAAAATTCGGGTGTCTTGATTCAGGTCATCCATTTGCCAGCGTGGGGCAAGCAAGCCTGAATCTTCTTTTAACGCGTCTTCAGCAAAGAACAAATGGCTTTGTAAAGTACGTTTGAGATGTTTGGGTGCAAGTTGTAACTTACCAATTTCATGCGCAAGGCTTGGACCAATCCAAGGGCTTAGATGCGAAGCTAAATCAGGCTCAGCTTGCTGCATAATGCGCTGGATATCCTGCAATAAGTGATAATCACCTTGCAATGGAATATTGCCGACATCTTCAGCCAACAGCAGTTTGAGGAGCTCGACGACCGTTTTGACATGTAAGGTCGCCGTTGCTTCAGTTATGTTTGACTGCTGCTCGAAAGGGCGTTGCTCAAAGATGGATGCAGTTTCAGTATGTCCTGTAGGCGTCGGTTCTAAGCGAACTTTCTGATCGTCAAAAAACACATCCACCGACAACTGTGGTGAGTCGATCACCACACGAAGCATTTTGCCTTGCAATTCATTCAGTTGGATGCGAGTAATAGCATCCAAATCAATGACATGATGAATTAAGCGTTCAACTGCACCAAGTGCGAGAATCGACCACATAGTTCAGCCTGCAGTATTAAAGTTTGAAACCACGGTGTACAGCCACGATACCACCCGTTAAGTTGTGGTAATCACAGTTTTGGAAGCCCGCATTTTCCATCATACCTTTAAGAGTACGTTGGTCTGGGTGCATACGAATTGATTCTGCAAGGTATTTATAACTTTCAGAGTCATTTGCTACGATTTTTCCCATAATTGGTAATGCAGTGAATGAGTATAAGTCATACAGTTTTGAGAATGGTTCAAATACCGGTTTAGAGAATTCTAAAATCAGTAAACGACCACCTGGCTTAAGAACGCGGTACATGGCAGCTAGTGCAGCATCTTTGTCAGTCACGTTGCGTAGACCAAATGAAATGGTCAATAGGTCAAAACTGTTGTCTGCAAAAGGTTCTAAAGTTTCAGCATTGGCCAAAACGAAATCGACATTGGTACAACCAGCATCAATGAGGCGGTCACGACCGACATTGAGCATCGATTCATTGATATCTGAAAGCACCACATGACCTGTCGGGCCAACTTCACGGCTAAATACTTTGGCAAGGTCACCAGTACCGCCTGCAATATCTAGGACGTGCTGACCGCGACGTACACCAGACATGTTAATGGCAAAACGTTTCCATAGACGGTGAATACCAAATGACATTAAGTCATTCATGATGTCGTATTTTGCAGCCACTGAGTGGAAAACTTCCGCTACTTTTTGTGCTTTATCTTCGCTGCTCACGGTTTGATAACCAAAGTGCGTGGTTGCCCCAACGTTACCAGTATTCGCGCCACGTGGCAGATTATATTTGGGTACTGAACCTGTCACAGGTGTGTCGGTCAGACGTTGTTCTAAAGATTGTTGCTGACCTTGCGCTGTCCCTTGTGGTAAAGGCTCAGTTAAGAATGGACTCACTTTGTCTGTATTTTGTGCCGACTCAGGTGTAGGGGCAGGCGTTTGATTCTCGTTAGACATTAGAGTCACTCCTAACTTATAAATAGGGTTAATGTTGCTTTGCAAGCATGATGACAGATTCTCTGTTGTTATACAGCAGTCATTTGCATTTGTTGTGAATAATATACAGAAAAAATAAGGGTCTGCTGTAATTGCTTTGCAAATCCCCTATAAAAAATCTGAATTCAGTCTTGCAAGCCCAGTTTGTTTTATATCAAACACGGGCTTTATGGGATGTGAGTTTTGTTAAGCCGCAGGCTGAAACGGGTTCGGGTCTCCGGCATGTACACGGTCAACGATTTTGCGTTCTACAGCGGTAAATTCGCGGACAAATTTTTCTGCTGACTTGAGCGGTTTCATTGCCAAGAAGCCATCTTGCATAAAGTCGTACATTATTTCGAAATTGTATTTGTTTGCTGCGCCCTTACACATTTTAAATGCGGTATAGACCATAAATGAGCGCATGTATTTATCTAAATTGCGGCCTAAATCGTCCAGCAGTTGCAGCTGCAACATGCGGTCTTTACCTTGATCGAGCTTGAGATAGGTCTGACGCATCATTTCATCGGTCAGGGTTGGATTATTTGGATAATCTTGCAGTAATTGCATGGCTACTTGTTCATCGAGCTGTACGGCCAATATCGCAAGTTGTACGCCCGAAGTGCCAGTCTTAATGGCATTATCTGGAATTAGTTTTTCTGCTTTGTGCGCATAGCGGGTGAGACGTGCAATTTGTGCAGCTAATGCATCAAAATCAGGACCGCCATATAAACGGTTAATAAAATATTCAGACATCAGTACATTGTGTTTTTCAGCAAATTGCACAGCATGCGTACGTTGCATGCGCTGCTTTTGCCACTGCTGGACATCTTGTAAACGCTGTAAAATTTCTGGCTTTTTGTGGTAATTCAACTGGTAATACAGTTCAAGTAAATCATCTAATACCGCAAGTTTGGACATTGAGTGTCTCAATTATTTTTTAGATGTTTGAATCTTAGTGGGTGTTGGAGCTTAGGGCTATGACAAAGTGACGAAATTATAGGTCAATCTGAGTCAGTTTGTTGCAGAAACGGTCATATTTTGCATTTCAGCATATACATGAAAGCATTGTTGTGGGGTGAAGGGCATGGTTATACTCAAAACAGAATAAAACCAAGGGTCCGCCATGAGCTTAAAAGAAACAGAATTTCAATTGATGGATGAAGAACAACTCTCGGTTGAGCTGATTGAAGCGCAGTATCAACTAAAAAATACCAGCCGTCAGCCCAATGCCAAAAGCGTGTTGATTTTAGTGAGTGGAATCGAGCTTGCGGGTAAGGGCGAGGCTGTCAAACAGCTCCGTGAATGGGTCGATCCACGCTATTTAAGGGTGAAAGCGGATGCCCCGATCATGTTTAATCAAAAACAAACCTTTTGGCAGTCTTATGCACGGTTTATTCCTGCCGAAGGGCAAATCATGGTGATGTTTGGAAACTGGTACAGTGATTTGCTCAGTACCGCTATGCATGTGTCAAAGCCTTTGGATGAAACCTTATTTGATGAATATGTCGAGAACATGCGAGCCTATGAACAAGACCTAAAAAATAATCATGTCGATGTGATTAAGGTCTGGTTCGATTTATCTTGGAAATCTTTACAAAAACGTTTGGATGAAATGGACCCGAGTGAAGCGCGTTGGCATAAATTGCATGGTTTAGATTGGCGCAATAAAAAACAATATGACAACTTGCAACGTTTACGTCAGCGTTTTAGTCATGACTGGATCATTATCGACTGTGAAGATGAGCAAGTCCGTGATCAGCAATTTGCACAGCATATTTTACGCACTTTAAAACATTGTCCAACACATGAAACTAAAGCGGTAGGGCGTTGGAAACAAGCCAAAACACCACAGGCTTTATTGGAGCCAAGTACAGCCGTCGCTGATGAAGCCGATTATAAAAAAGAATTAAAAAAATTAAGCCGTAAGGTGGCTGAAGCTTTACGTTTTGATTCACGCAACGTGGTGATCGTGTTTGAAGGGATGGATGCCGCAGGGAAAGGCGGAGCAATTAAACGTATTGTTAAAAAGTTAGACCCACGCGAATATGAAATTCATACCATAGCAGCACCTGAAAAATATGAACTACGCCGTCCTTACTTATGGCGCTTTTGGAATAAAATTGTCCCTGAAGAGAAAATCACGATTTTTGACCGCAGTTGGTATGGTCGCGTCTTGGTTGAGCGGATTGAAGGCTTTGCCAATACGGTTGAATGGCAGAGGGCCTATGATGAAATCAACCGTTTTGAAAAGGACTTATATGACAGTCAAACGGTTGTCATCAAGTTCTGGTTAGCCATAGATAAGGATGAGCAAGCTGCGCGGTTTAAAGCCCGCGAAGAAACCGCACATAAACGGTTTAAAATTACTCCAGATGACTGGCGGAATCGTGACCGTTGGGATGACTATCTCAAAGCTGCTGCAGATATGTTGCAACGCACGAGTACAGAATATGCGCCGTGGCATGTGATTGCGACCAATGATAAGCATAGTGCTCGTTTACAAGTGCTAAAAACGATTTTAGCGCAGTTGAAAGCAGATTGACTTTATGAAAAAAGCCACGCAATTCGTGGCTTTTTTCTTCATTTTCAAAACTCGCTCATTTTCAGATTTACTTCATCTTTAGATCTATGGTTTAAATCACTTTGATTCTTAAATCTTGTTGATGCGCTATACATCGTTTCGTTAACCATTGTTCGGCGTTGGGACAGGTTGGTTCGGAAATTTCTGTTGAATACGCTTCGCCAATTGGTAGCTTTCTTCTACATGGGTTTCAGCGACTTTTTTCATCACAATATAACCCAAACTGGCTGCCACCAATTGTCCACCTAATGGAATAAATTTAGTGACTTGTTTGGTAATATATTTTGCTGCAATGTTATTTAGCGATTTTTTCATCGCGGTTCGTGCAACCACTAAACCAGAAAATTCGACACCACGTTTACGCAGTTCTGTCCAATGAATTTGTTTGGTTTTTGGATCATACACACTAATTTGATCTGGCGCTAAACCAAAACGCGCATTAATTTCTGGAATGAGCTGTGACAAAATTCCGACGTCAATCACCACATCCAAAAATGGCACAGGAATAATAGCTGCACCTGCTGAAAAATAAGCACGTTTTTTGACGAGCTCTAAGCATTCAGCGCGAATAATGTCCAGATTTAAGTTAGGGTCGATGGAATCAGGAATGTTATCAATTTTCATAAGCAGATACCCTTGATACTGGATTGGTTTTTTTCTCATAAAGTATCATTAAGATACTTGTTTAAAAGCATTTTTTGCAATCTATTCTCTTGTCAAAGTCGCATAGACAGCCCAAGATGTATAGTAAATAATCATTGTTGTTTTGTAGTAGTTGGTCACTCAGGCTGTAAAGGTAATCCATGGCAATACATGTAATTCAAAGTCAACGAATCGAAGTTTTGGTGGATTGTCTAATCGAAAAATTGAAATCGAATCAATCGACCAATGCTTTGTCCGTCTTGCAAGAACGACATATCGTGGTGCCCGATCAAGCCATTGCTGCATGGTTAGAAAAACAAATTGCTGAAAAAATCAGTATTAGTGCCAATATTAAGCATCATCGTAAAATTTTAGGGTTGCAGTGGAAAGCCTACGATTGGGCCTTGCCGAATAAACAAGACCGAGAGCGGATTAAAGGTATCAACATGCCGCCGTTGATTATGCAATGGCGTATTTATAATGCTTTAGCGGTTTTTATTGCAGCTGATCAGTTTGATGCAGCACAGATTCCGACAGATGTTCAGCCCTTAGTTCAGCGTATTTTTGACAGCACAGCACAGCTCTCAGATCGAAAAAAACGTGAGCAAAAGCGGCAAGAAATGTTGTACTGGATCGCTGCTCAAGTCACTCGGCTTTTTACCAACTACATGGCCTTTCGTGGCAGTTGTATTCATACCCCTGATGAAGGTGTTGAGCACTGGATTTGTCCACATTGCGATACCGATTGGTTGAAGGCGTGGAGTCACAATCAGCCTTTAAATATCATGCAACTCACAGGTCTGAAACCTGAACAAGCCGATGAATATCTACCGACGCAGGCTCGACAACTGGAGCATTGGCAGCGTTGGTTATGGCATCAAGTATTCCAAAAAGACTTTAATGACCGTCAGGAAATAGACAATAAATTTTGGTTTGCCTTGGCGCGTGCTGAGCAAAATCGGCAGCAGCAGTTTGATTTGGATGCTGAGGATGATGAACGCGATGATGATGAGCGTCATCAAACCTATAACGGTTTGCCTGAACAAATTTTTGTTTTTACGACCTTAGAATTACCACCTGCACAACTGAAATTTTTATATCGCTTGGCGGCGTATACCGAAGTACATTTGTTGTATTTCAACCCATCGCGTGAGTATTGGGCAGACATGGTCGATCCAGTTTGGAAAGATCGTTATAACTTGAAATTACAACAGCGTTATATTGAGCGAAATCCCAATGTCAGCACAGCGCAAATTCAGGCCTATCTGAGTACGACCAATGCCGAATTTCGTGAATCACAGCATTCACTACTGACGCGTTTAGGCAAGCGTGCGCGGGATAACTTTGCATTATTGGTGAATATGTCTGGTGGCGAAGGCTGGGAAGATATTTTTCCAGACACCGAGCCGACAACACTGCTCGCTCAAATTCAATATGACATCATGACCTTAGAAGAACCCGAGCAGCATCAATATGCACTCGCGGGGGCAGATGAATCGATTCAATTTCATGTCTGTCATTCTAGCCTGCGTCAGTTAGAGGTTTTACGTGAACAGTTGGTGCATTGGTTGGCCGATGGCACGGAACAAGAGCCACGCCATCCGAGTGATATCTTGGTCTTGGTGCCAAACTTAAAAGAACTGGAACCGCATATTCGGACGGTCTTTTCGACGACTCGAGGCATGGGTCGCAGTGCTGTGGATTTACCTTATATCCCAGTCAAAATTGCAGGGGTGGTCAGTCAAGATATTCAAAATGCATGGCAAGCCTTTGTTGGACGCATTGAAATTAGTCAAGGTCGTTTTACCGCAGAAGATTTTCATGATTGGCTGAATTTGAATGCGGTGCAAGAACTGTATCAGCTCGACCATGTGCAAATGGAACGTATGATGGAACTGCTGATTCAAGCTGGTTTCCGTCGTGGTTTAGACGAACAGCACATGTTGGCTTATTTGTCCGAGCAAGACCGAGATTATCGTTATACCTTTAAATTTGCATTAGATCGTTTGGCGTTAGGAATTGCGATACCACAACATGCCGTATTTGAGGACACCTTAAGTTTTGCAGGGGTGTCGAGTAGTGATTTTGAGTTGGTTCAAACTTTAATTCAGATCTACCGAGATATCAGTGCGCGTCGAGATTGGCTCAATCCAAACCTCAACGCACAGACTGTCAAAGTGTGGTTGCAACAATTAGATGCAGATTTAAAGCCTTTTGTGGAAGCCAGTGGTCGAGTATTTGAAACCATTCGCAGTGTGATGCGTGCAATGACGCAACGTCTGCACAATGCCCAAAGTGATAAAGTTGAGTCGCTCCCAAACAGCTTTAATTTACCGCTTTCTTTATTGCTTAAAGAAATACAACAAGGCATTGATAGCTCTGCCGATCAGATCGAACCGACAGGATCAGTAACCTTTGCGGACATGGGGAAAATCCGCCAAGTCCCATTTTCATTGGTGGTGTTGATGAACATGGATAGCGGCAAGTTTCCACGTCGTGATCAGCAAGTGCCTTTTGATTTGATGGATGTGTTTAAACCAGTATTGGGTGATCGCTCACGTTTGGAAGATGATAAAGGTGCATTTTTAGATGCCTTGTTATTTGCCCGACAGTCCTTGTGGATTTTCTATAATGGCTTTGATGTCAATGATGGTGAAAGTCGGGAGCCATCCTCTGTGATATATGAATTTAGCCAGTTCCTCGCACGGATGATTCAGCCGCAGCAATTGAACCAACCCCATGATGCCATGCTGGATTTGGATGGCTTACGCATTCCACAGCAGCTCGAGCCGCTATACCATATTTATCCTTTGCAGCCTTTTGACCCGATGGGTTTTCAGCAGTCGAAAAACTTACGATATAAAGATCAATGGTTTGCTGTGGCGGAACATATTTTAGATCAGTCTGGTCAACGCCAATCGTGGATTAACCGTGATTATCCTGTGCATGATGAACAAGAAGTACGGGTTTTGGATGGTCAGGAATGGATTAAAGATGTGGTGTTTCCTGCCCGTGCATATTTGAAAACGCTTGGCGTGGCCAGTGTCTATACTGGTGACCAATTGCCGCAGCAAGAGCCTTTGTTGCTGGACCGTTTACAGCAATATCATGTCCGTGACTTATTGCAAAAGCATTATGTGCAGCCTGCCTCTCGTGTCGATCAAACAGAGGATCAGAACTCTACGACCTCAGCTGAACCCGATATGGCCTTGTTCCAAGATGTACTGCCTGTGGGACATAGCCAAATAGCGACTTGGAAGCTCAGTTTGCAAGAGCAGGCACAGTTATTAGAGCGTTTAGATGGACGCCGTGTAACCGCGACCACCTTACAAAATCTACAGCTTGAACCACATTTGATACTGAGTATCACTGTGCCTGAAGACCCTCAGAGTATGCATTGGTTAAGCTGTATGGCGTCTGGGGCAAAGCCTAAACGTCAGACGCAAACCTGGCTCGAATATCTATTGTGGTTGAGCTATTTAGACTTAGGCGATGAGGGCGCGACGTATCGTCGTGAAGTGATTTGTAATGATAAAAGCATAGTCTGTTGTGGATTAAGCTCTGCACAAGCCAAGCTACAGCTCAGTGAATGGATGGCGATGTGGAAACATGCACAAAAACGTCCTGTGGTGCTGCCTGCTGCTTTAATTCGCCAAGAAAAATGCACTTGGGTGGAAAATGAAACAGGCCAACTCATGCCAGATAATTTTGCAAAGCTTCAAGAGGAATGGCTGAAAAATCATAGTTTTGGTGGAGTGGAGCTGGAGTCGAATGAAGCCAATAGCCACCATCGTGATTGGACTTTTATTTTACAGCAACAAGCGGCAGATGAGCTTCTGGCATTGTCCTGTCGTTATTATGCAGAACGTTTATATCATGTGATGGATACCGAGGCAGATGACGGCCTAAAAAAACTTAATGTCATCAAGCCTGAGGTGAAAAAATGAATATGCCACAGCAAGCGATGAAAATGTCCACCAACCCGATTGCAGACATGAGCTTTACCGGACTGCACTGGATTGAAGCCTCTGCGGGTACTGGGAAAACCTATACGCTTTCCAGTCTGATGGTGCGGATTTTTCTCGATCGCTATATGCCAAATCAGGTCATTGCCACCACCTTTACACGTAAAGCCACAGCGGAACTCAAAGCGCGGGTACGACTGCGGATTGAAGAAACCCGTGACTTTATTTATGGCCTGCTCGCGGCACCTCAAAATGAGTTGGCCGAACTTCAGCAAAGTTTGAGTGACCCTTTGTATCAGCAAGTGCTAAAAGATCATGGGCATCATTTAGATTATGCTTACAATCGTCTGAACGTGGTCTTACAACAATATGAAGAACTCTTTGTCGGAACTTTAGACAGCTTTAGTCAAAAGTTATTACGTGAATTTGCCTTTGAAAGTGGTCGTATCGAACAGGTGCAAATCAGTGATGATGAAGACCTGCATATTGAACGGATCATTCATGATTTATTAAGAGATTGGATCCAGCAGCAGCCTGCACATTTGATTGAATATTTGATGTTGAATCATCAGTTGAAAGGTCCTGAATATTATCTGGGCGTGGTAAAGGAAAGTCTAAATTTCCCATCGGTGGATTTACGCGTCCCTGAATTACCCGAAAATGCCTTGGCGCATTTTGAAGCGATGTGTCATCAGCTTGCACAAATGCTGCCTGCCGCTCGTGTAGAGCTTGCAGCGTGTTTTGATGCCGCAAGTCATTATAAAAACCTGGTGGACGCTCGACGTTTTAATAAAGGTGCATTCTTTGTCACCTTTAACACACGCATTCCCGAGTTTTTACAGCACTTTGAAGATTCGGGTAGCCAAGGGGTATTGACTCAGTCCGACGTGTTACAACCGACGATGAAAGCCATTCGTTCATTATTTTATGATCCGAATAAAACTGAATTTAAGCCACGTGTCTTTAAAGACAAAGTCGTTGAAGAGCAGCCAGATGTCTCAAAAGAATTTTATCAACATGCTTTTGTTCAACAACTCCGAGCGGTGCTCAATGCTTATGAACATATCAATCAAGCAGAACAATTTCTAAACTTTTATTTGGCACAGGAAGTCAAAAAGCGTTTACCTCAAGTGTTGTCCCACGCTGGGGAAACCACCTTTTCACAACAAATTCGGACCTTATCGGAAGCCTTACAGCAAAGTTCAGCAGCGGGGAAAGATAGTTTTGCTGCCCATGTTTTAGCACGATATCCGCTGATTTTAGTCGATGAATTTCAAGACACCAACCAAGATCAAGATGACATGCTGTCCAGTATTTGGCGGGTCAAGGAGCGCTTACATCAGGGCTGTATGATTATGGTCGGCGACCCGAAACAGGCGATTTATGGATTCCGTGGCGGTGACATGCTGACCTATCGTAAAGCGCGTCATGATATTCAAACCAAGGGTGGACGTTGTTATACCTTGAACAAAAACCATCGTTCAGTCAAAAACTTGGTTGAAGTGGTGGATGCCTTGTTTCATCGGCAAACGGACTTTGGTGAGCAAGTTGAATACACCCCGATTCAAGCAGGTGAGCGTGAGCATCCGCCGTTGATTGATCATGATCAAGTCAATCCACAACCTCTGCGTTGGTTGGCTTTGGATGAAACGCTGAATGAAGCTGAGCAAGTGGCTTGGCAGATTCAGTCATTACTCAACCAAGCGCAGCAAGGACATTTATATTTTCAAGACAACAATACCCAGCGAGCACTGACAGCAAACGATATTGCGGTCTTGGGGCAAAACCATTTCGACTTAGAGCAAGTGCAACAATGTTTATTGCAGCTCGGCGTTCCTTGTTATAAAGCATCTCGGGACAGTGTCTATAAAAGTTCCGTCGCACAAGATGTAGCCGCTTTGCTGACCGCGATTTTAAATCCTTATCAAGAAGCCAAGGTGAAACGTGCGCTGCTGAGCCGTTTATTGGGTTTTGATCTGAAACAACTGGTCGCACTCGAACAGCAGGCAGATGGACTGAGCGACATCATCGAAAAACTCGAACAGGTCCGACAAATTTGGAATGAGCAAGGATTCCGCAGCGCGTGGAATAGCTGTATGACGGTCTTTCAGGTGTGGACGCGGTTGGTGGCTGGACAAAGTCGAGATAATGAACGCACAGTGGTGAATTTACGCCATATCGCAGAATTATTAAGTCAGCAAAGTGAACACTACACCGGTGCGCATAAGCTCTATCAATGGTTTATTCGCCAAATCAATTTAGGCATCAATAATGAAAGCACCCAAGAGCGAAAATTGACCGGGCAATTGGGGGTGCAACTGATGACGATTCATGCATCCAAAGGCTTAGAGTTTGGTTGTGTGTTTTTATTGGGAGCAAATGCGGGCTTAAGTGAAAAAGGCAATTTGAATTTTTCCCTTAAAGACAATCAGCAAAAAAGCCTTGGGTTAGAACGTGTGATTGCCGTGAAGTCTTCGGACTTACCCGAAGATGATATTCAACAAAATGATGCGCGCAATGAAGCAGAGCATCATCGCTTGTGGTACGTGGCGTTGACCCGTGCCAGTTATCGTGTCTATGCCGTGCTACGTCATCATGAAGTAGAAAAGAAACAATTGGCAGAAGCGCGTTCAGGACTGACTTTTTGGCGTGGAAGCGTACCAGATCTGTTCCAACACGCAGATAGTGTGGATGCCGATGTCTTGCGTGCAGCACCACCGATGTTGACTCAGACTCAGGTTGAAGCTGTTGTGTTAGAGGCGGAAGAGATTCCCAACAGCCATTTTTATCCACGAGAAACCACCAGTTTTACCGCGCTCACGCGCACGGCGCATAAGGCGCACATACAACGTGACCAACTGGCAGCGGCAATGAACGAACAGGAAGACAGTGCTGCCGATGAAGTTGAACAGCTTGAAATCGTTGAAGCAGAAACGGCAGAGAAAATAAGCTGGATTAAACGGCATTTTCCAAAGGGAACCAAGCCCGGAAGTTTCTTGCATAAATTGATGGAAAAAGTTCGATTTAGCACCCCAGAAGAGAAGTTGGCCAAAGCCATCGCATCACGTTTTCATAGTGATGTTGAGTTTGATTCGCCGCAAATGTTGCAAAACTTGATGAAACAGTTTGGTCAAACGGCAAACCCTGAGCAAGATGAAGCTGAACTGATTGAAGAAATGCGGGAATGGTACAGTCAAATTATTCATACACCATTGCATGATGGTTTTAGCCTGCATCAGTTAAACGATGGTGAATATCGTTCAGAAATGGACTTTCATTTAAGTATGGCAGATCGTGCATTGGCGATACGTAAAATACGCATGCTATTTGAAAGCCTAAATGAGCCAGATTTACAAATACAAGATTTGAATGATGTGTTTACGGCACGCTATCTGACGGGGTCGATTGACTTGGTGTATTTTGATGGTCAGCGTTATCACATTGCCGATTATAAAAGTAATTTCTTAGGCGATCAGACCGCACATTATAATCATGCCTATATTCGAGAAAGTATGAGTCATTCTAGTTACTGGTTGCAGGCGGCTTTATATTTGGTGGCCCTACATCGTTATTTGAAAGCCGTGATGAAAGACTATGACATGACGCAGCATTTGGGTGGGGCGAGTTATCTGTATCTTCGCGGTATGGATGGACAGTCCGATCGTGGAGTATATCACTGGAAGCCGGCGGATACATTCATTCAAAACCTCGATGCAATATTGAGCGAAAAGGTTGTGGCTAAAACGTGAAAAAGCACGAAAAAGATAAAAATATTCACGCTGAAACAATAAGTTGCATTGTGGATAAGTTTGAGGATAACTGTGTGGAAAATGATCAAAAAGCCTTGTCAGCACAGCCTTTGCACGCGGGACAAGAAAACACTGTAGAAATGCAGGTTTTAGTTACCCAAAATCCCCAAGAAACTGCTGATTTAGATGCGGTTTTGCCGGATTGGATTGACTATTTAATCCAACATTATTTACCCAATCAGGTCAGTCATCCTGCTGCAAATCAGTTAATTCAACAATTGATGCAAGCCGTGGAAAAAGGCGACAGTTGTATTTTGGCCGAAAATGTACAGATTCAATGTTTGGCTCAGATGGTTCAGCTTGAGCAAGCTGAAAAAACGCCGGTTGCGCCTTTTGTATTTGATTCACAGCGACTGTATCTCTATCGCTATTGGGCACTAGAAAATGCTTTAGCCAAGCAAGTTGCACGTTTAAAACAGCAAACAGAGCAAGATCTTAATCAAACGCAGACGCTTAATATTGAAAAGGATTTACTGACCGATCCCCATCAGATCCAAGCACTGCACATGGTGTGTCAGCACAATTTTAATATCATTACCGGTGGGCCTGGGACAGGTAAAACTTATACCTTGGCTCGGATTATTGCCGTGTTGAATGAGCAAAATCCAAATTTAAGAATTGCGATGGCAGCGCCGACAGGAAAAGCGGCGCAGCGAATGGAAGAAGCCTTACAAGCAGCGTTTAAAGATCCTGCATTGCAGCATTATTCGATTATTCACAAACATTTGAAACCCGTAACTTTGCATCGTCTATTGGGTTTAGGGACGCGCGCTATCCCGCGGTTTAATGAGCGCCAACGCTTACCCTATGACGTCATTGTGGTCGATGAAGCCTCCATGTTGGATTTAAGTTTGGCGCAGATGCTATTCGCGGCAATCCCTCAACACAGCAAGCTGATTCTCTTAGGGGATGCAGAACAGTTGGCTTCGGTCGATGTTGGCGCTGTTTTGGCCAACCTTCAGGATGTCGATGCCTTACAAGCCAACCGTACCCATTTACAGACCAGCCGCCGTTTTGTACAGGGTGCAGCCATTGGTGAGTTTGCTCGTTTTATTCAACAACAAGAACAACAGCAAACAACCACTGAAGTTCTGGCGAAATTCGAACATCAGGTGGTATCTGCATCCGAACTTCAGCCGATTCAACTGACACCGAATATGAGCGATGTGATTCAGTTGCAATATCTCCCCGACGCTACGAACAGTGCGGCACATTGGGCAAAATATTATGATCAACTGATGTATGGTTTTCAGCCCTATGTGGCGTGGTTAAAACAATGGCCAGAGCAACCCGCTGAATATGCAGATTGGTCAGCCCAATTGATTCGCTATTTTGATGATTATCGGATTCTATCGGCCATTCGACATGGAAAATTAGGCTTACACGAACTCAATCAGCAGATTGAACTTCGGGTCTTAAATACCTTGGGTGTGTTGAAACAAGGGGATTGGTATGTCGGTCGTCCAGTCATGATGACCTATAACGATTATCAACTTGGACTATCAAATGGTGATATCGGGATTTGCTTAAAACGACCGATGACGGAAAAGTCGCAGTTTGAGGTTTATTTTCCAAGTTTGGATAAATGGGTGGTGGCAACACGGTTACCTAAAAGTATAGAAACCGCCTATGCCTTGACCATACATAAGTCTCAAGGTTCTGAATTTACCCATACGGCGGTAGTTTTGGAAAATCATGCTACCGAAATGATGAGTAAAGAGCTGATTTATACCGCCATCACTCGTGCCAAAAAAGTGGTGAGTTTGCTTGTTGCAAAAGATGCATTGGCAAAAGCGCTTATAAAAAGAACAGCGCGAGTTAGTGGTCTGTTAGAAAAAATTAACAATCACCTACCTTTGTAAAGCCTAGGCAAAATGTACCGTATTTTGTAAGAAATGGCTTACATCGATTCAGGAGATTTGCGCATAGAGCTTTTTAGAGCTTTTTGAGAAGATGACTTCACAGAAAAAGAACTCAACACGGATGGTTGAGTAAAATCGCAAAAGTATAAGAATAACGTCAAAAGACAGCGAACTTACAGTGAAGTAAGGAAATAGGAAACTTACAGCCGCTAAGCCTTGTAGTTTTGGGAGAGACTACAGGGCTTTTTTATGTCTGGAAAATAAGAAATGCCTATACGCTGTAACAGAAAAGAAATAGAGCTTAACTGATGTACGAAAAAGCTTACATATAGATACGAAAAATACGACTTTTATCTAATAGCCGTTGTGGCAAAATCTACCACATAAGGAAGTGCAAGTTAAAACATGGAATGTTTGACATAAGGACGCGGAAAAGCGCCACATAAAACAATAAATAATAAAACAATAACTAAAAAAGAAGAAACTACAGCGCAAAAAAGCCCGAGCCTAGCTCGGGCTTTTTTTTAATCATTCCACTTTGAGTTTTGCATGCTAAACATCGAGTGGCAAAATATATCAAAAAATCAGTTTAAAATTCATTCAATGACATCGCATTCAACATGTTAGAAATATGCGGTTTTGTGTCGCATAAAGTATCGAAACATATAAAAAATTTATAATGGAATCGATGTGAAAAAAAAGGCGCTATTATCGTCATGAAAACCTGACGAAGTCGGCCATCTCTTTTTGCAATTGGGACGATTTTCCCTTAATATAATGCACTTGCTGTAGTGATGCACGGCAGTCAGCTGATTTATCAGTTGATTCGTATCAAAAGTTAACTTTATAAGCATCTCGGAGAAATCGAATGGCTTTAACAAACGCAGATCGCGCAGAGATCGTTGCAAAATTCGCTCGCGCTGAAAACGACACTGGTTCACCAGAAGTTCAAGTAGCTCTTTTAACTGCTCAAATCAATGATTTACAAGGTCACTTCAAAGAGCACAAACACGACCACCATAGCCGTCGCGGTCTTATCCGTATGGTTAACCAACGTCGTAAGCTTCTTGACTACCTTAAAGGTAAAGACGCTACTCGTTACAGCGCATTGATTGCTGCTTTAGGTTTACGTCGTTAATTCGATTTAAACTTTTATTTTCGGACTATTGCATGCTTAGTGCTGTATTACTGAAAACTAAAGTCTATCCAACCTTGGTTGGATAATGGGGAAGGGGCGTTGATTCGCTCCTTCTTTGTGTCTCAAATTAGTATTTTTAATTAATGTTTTTAATATCTAGTGAGGTCGGCTTCTAAGCTTTGTCATTTATGTTGCAGCGTTTGGGGCGTTGAGTGAATGCCAAACCTTAGGGGTCTCCACTAGAATAAAATCAGGAAAAAATAAAACATGTCGATGTTTAATATTATTCGTAAAGAATTCCAATACGGTCAGCATCAAGTTGTCCTAGAAACAGGTCGTGTTGCGCGTCAAGCGAACACTGTAATCATCACTATGGGTGGTGTACAAGTTCTTGTTGCCGTTGTTGCTCAACCAACAGCTAAAGCAGGTCAAGACTTCTTCCCATTGACTGTTAACTACCAAGAAAAACAATATGCTGCAGGTCGTATCCCGGGCGGTTACGGTAAACGTGAAGGCCGCGCGTCTGAAGCTGAAACTCTTATTTCACGCTTAATCGACCGTCCAATCCGTCCGTTGTTCCCAGAAGGTTACTACAACGAAATCCAAGTGACTGCGACTGTGATTTCTTCTGACAAAACGATGGATGCTGACATTGCTGCAATGTTAGGTACATCTGCTGCACTTGCAATTGCGGGTACGCCTTTCCGTGGTCCAATCGGTGGTGCGCGCGTTGGTTTAATCAACGGTGAATACATCCTTAACCCGAACCACGAACAGCTTAAAGAATCTGACCTTGACCTTGTGGTTGCAGGTACAGAATCTGCAGTATTGATGGTTGAATCAGAAGCGAAAGAACTTTCTGAAGACCAAATGCTTGGCGCTGTATTGTTCGGTCATGACGAAATGCAAATCGCGATCCAAGCGATTAAAGAATTTGCTGCGGCTGCTGGTGCAACAGAGTCTACTTGGACTGCACCTGCGAAAAACGAAGACCTTCGTGCAAAATTAAAAGAAGCGTTTGAAGCGAAAATCTCTGAAGCATACACAATCGCTGTTAAACACGATCGTTATGCAGCACTTGATGCGCTTCAAGCTGAAGCTGTTGCTCAATTCGTTCCAGAAGAAGACGTTGACGGTATCGCTGACGACTTAGCTGAATTATTCGAAGACCTGAAATACCGTACAGTACGTGACAACATCTTGTCAGGTAAACCACGTATTGATGGCCGTGATACTAAAACAGTTCGTGCGCTTGACGTACAAGTTGGCGTGTTAGACCGTGCTCACGGTTCTGCATTATTCACACGTGGTGAAACTCAGGCGTTGGTAACAACAACTTTGGGTAATACACGTGATGCGTTAATGGTAGATACATTAGCGGGTACGAAAACTGACAACTTCATGTTGCACTACAACTTCCCTGCATACTCTGTAGGTGAAACTGGTCGTGAATCTGGTCCTAAACGTCGTGAAATCGGTCACGGTCGTTTAGCGCGTCGTGGTGTACAAGCTGTACTTCCAGCAGCTGACCGCTTCCCGTACGTGATCCGTATCGTATCGGACATCACTGAATCTAACGGTTCATCTTCAATGGCTTCTGTATGTGGTGCTTCTCTATCACTTATGGACGCAGGTGTTCCACTTAAAGCGCCAGTTGCGGGTATCGCAATGGGTCTAGTCAAAGAAGGCGAGCGTTTCGCAGTTCTTTCTGACATCTTGGGTGACGAAGACCACCTTGGCGACATGGACTTTAAAGTAGCAGGTTCTGCAAACGGTATTACTGCACTTCAAATGGACATCAAGATCGAAGGTATTACTGAAGAGATCATGGAAGTTGCATTGAACCAAGCGTATGCAGGTCGTATGCACATCTTAAATGCAATGAACCAAGTGATTTCACGCGCTCGTCCTGAAATCTCTATGCACGCGCCTACATTCCAAGTGATCAACATCAACCCTGATAAGATCCGTGATGTGATTGGTAAAGGCGGCGCAACGATTCGTGCGATCACTGAAGAAACTAAAGCAGCAATCGATATCGAAGATAACGGTACAGTTCGCGTATTTGGTGAAACTAAAGCGGCTGCTTCTGCTGCTGTTGCGAAAATCCAAGCGCTTACTGCTGAAATCGAACCAGGTACAATCTACACTGGTAAAGTGATTCGTATCGTTGAATTTGGTGCGTTTGTAAACATCCTTCCAGGTACTGATGGCTTACTTCACATCTCTCAAATTTCTAACGAACGCATTGCGAACGTTTCAGACGTATTATCTGAAGGTCAAGAGATCAAAGTACAAGTTGCTGATGTCGACAACCGCGGTCGTATCAAATTAACCATGAAAGACATCGAACAAGCTTAATGGTTTGTTGATTCACAGGGTTTCGGCTCTGTGAATGGATTCTAAAAAGCCTTGAGTGCAGTCAGAGTATGAACTTTGACTTGCTCAAGGCTTTTTTTATGGCATCATGCAAAAAGTAAACACAATAATAAATGAGATATGCAAACCTATTATTTTTTTCAGCATCCAACAGCCGCGCATATCTATGTGCAAGACCAAGTGCAATGTGAGCATCATCCTGAACTTGAGCCTGAGTTTATTTGGATTGATTGTACCCGTGAAGATGTCGTCAACCGCCCTGAGCAATGGCAGCGTGAGATTATTCAGGCGTGTGATCTACGGGTCAATGAATATCATCTGTGGGATATTTTAAATCTAGAGCATCCGTGTGCCTTTGACACACTCGATGATTACGATTTATTAATTTTTAGAAAAATGGTCACACCCGATGACCAAATTGTTGCAGGCGCCGACGCGCTTGAAAAGCATGAGCGGGTCTTTGGTTTGGCGACTACCCCGATCAGTTTTTTGCTCACGCCCCAAGTGCTGATTACGGTTCGTGAAAAGGGCAACAAAGCCATTGAAAGTTATATCCAGCGGATTGAAACCTTAATTTCTCGTCCGATTGATGAACAAAATAAACCACGAAAATTAGCCATGACGCCCTTAGATTTGGCATTGCGCTTACTGAATAATATGGTGGATGGATACTTGGATTTACGTGTTCCTTTGACGCGCCGTGTCGAGTTTTGGCAGCAAGAGTTATTACAAGGGCATCGACGGTTTACCAAGTGGCATCAACTGTTGCAGGAAAATATGGCCTTTCAGCAAGTGGAAAACTTGTGTGAAGAGCAAATTGAAGCCTTGCAAGAACTGCGTGATGAAGTTGTGGATAATTACCCGAATTTGAAAGGCAAAAAGCGCAGTGAAAAGCAGGATATCATGCTGGTTCGGGTAGATGATTTAACTAGCCATATCGAACGCATTCAAAAACACACCACACGATTACGCAGTGCCGTGCAGGCCGCCATTGATCTGCATTTTTCAGCCGTTGCCAACCAAACCAATGAAAATATGCGTATTTTAGCGATTATTACGGCGATTTTCGCACCATTAACCTTATTAACTGGTATATACGGTATGAACTTTGAGTTTATTCCGGGACTCAAATCGCCAACCGGTTTTTGGATCATGCTTGGTATCATGTTGATTACCACGATTTTACTGCTGTATTATTTTTATCGACGGCATTTGGTGGGGCGTGGCGAAAAAAGTGTGATTGATATGCTGGCACAGCAACATGGCGATCAACACATGAATTTGTTTTGGTTTATGGATTATGAACCAATTAAACAAACGGTGAAGGGCACAGTCAAAGGTACGGTTAAAACTATGAAAGAAATTGAGAAGCTGACGAAACTCAAATAGTTCGCGTTAGCTTCTCTGATGGATGGGTCTGCTTTAAATCCTTTGATAACTTCGAGACTCACCAAGGGTGCATATTTGAGTTTGCCTTTGCGTTTTAAGCACACTTCGACCAAGGGCTTGTACGGCATTGGGCGTATTGCAGTAAGTGTTCCACTATACGTCCCGTCGGCATTTTTGACGATGGTCACATCACCGCGTGAATATCCTGTTTGGTCATCCATGGTTTTTCAAATACTCGTTTATCACTGGCATGTAATAGACTACTGAAACTGAGTAATGCCACCCAATAGGACATGATGCATTTGCATGATGAATCCTTTGTCATGATTTTATTGTTTTTAAATTTTGTTTTAAAAATCTGCAGTACAACGCGATTTGACCGATCCTTATGGTCTTAGTAATTCAATTGCGTAGCCTTGTGGGTTGTACTGCGAACGACATGCATCATGAAAAATCCCCCTATACATGAATCGATATCTCAAGAGATATCATCATTTTCGTTACTTTTCAGCAAGCGATAAATTTCATCTTTTAGCTTTAATTTCTTACGCTTAATGGTCTCAATATCCGTGTTGTAGTGATTAACAGGATCTAATTCCAATTGAATGATTTCGCGATCCAACTCATCATGTTCTTCAAAGATCCGCGCAAAATGCGGATTTTCATCACGTAACTGAGTGACCAAATCACGGTACTCAGGAAACATGTTTTTGACTTTTTTATTGCAATCTCGTGTTTTCATGGTTGTCGATCATTTCCTCTACAAGAAAAAAGAAAAACGCCCTGCAGGACAGAGCGTTCACGAATACATTTAGTGCGAATGAAGCTGTTGGTGTTTCACTTGGCGACGTAGTTGTTGGACTTCATCAATCAGGTCGAGCATCATGGCGACCGCAGTAAAACTGGCATCGAAATCTCGTTGAAGCCGATAGGCACGCCGTGCGCGAGATATATCATCGCCAAAAAATTGATGAATCCTGTCTTCTGAACGGCTAGGCAGAATATCGTATTCGAGTAGTTGCAGAACCCATTCTGGACTTTGCCCACAGGCAGAGGCAAAGTGTTGTAGATCAAAACTACTTTTTTCGTCTACGATTTCAGTCTGTTTACATCCGTCACAGACAATTTCACGATAATGAATTGTTGTCATGGTGCTCTCCTTAAGACTGTCGTGGATTAAATGACGGAAAAGCTTGAGCAAAAGCCGCATAAGCTTGTTGCTCTTGTTCTGTTTGTGCAGCTGGTATCACTATATTTAAAACCAGGTAAAGCTGTCCGGGTGTTTTGTTTGGTATCCCTTTGTCCTTTAATCGTAGCTGCTGTCCAGTACGCGCATTTTTAGGAATCTGTAGCTCTAATGTTTTGCCATCAGGACTGGTAAATGCAATTTTTTGACCCAATGCGGCTTCCCATGGACTGATATTCAGTTGTTGGAAAATATCAACGCCTTCTACACGGATTTGCTCAGTTTGTTTATACAAAATTTCAATGTATAAATTACCAGCAGCTCCACCGTTATAGCCAGCTTGCCCTTGGCCCGAGAGTCGAATTTGTTGACCTGATTTCATGCCTGCAGGAATTTTGACTTGTAGGGTTTTACGTTGAACTTCAGGCTCACCATGGGCATTTAAGCTCGGAATCTGCAAGGTGATATTCTGCGTTGCACCATGAAATGCGATTTCTAAATCCACTTCTAAACTGGCGTGTTGGTCTTCACCACGGAAGCTCTTGGTTTGGCGGTTTGCACGTTGATACTGATAGTCACCGCCACCAAAGCCTTGCCCAAAACGACCAAACAAGTCTTCAAATCCACTAAAGTCCGCATGCTGACCATCACTCGTCGATTGGCGATAAAACTGAGATTGGTCAAAACCACCTTGGTTGCCAGCATTAAACCCAGCAAATCCTTGAGGATGATCGAGTTCAAAATCGTATTGTTTTTTCTTTTCGGCATCACTCAAGGTGTCGTATGCAACATTAATCGCTTGCATACGCGCTTCAGCATCAGCCTCTTTACTGACGTCAGGGTGATATTTACGCGCCAATTTTCGATAGGCTTTTTTGATTTGATCTGCCGAAGCATCTCGGGCGATCCCTAAAGTTTGATAGTGATTGTCTTGCATACTCTCTGTATAAATATTGATCATGTTTTAATCAATATAGAAGGGTTCATCAAACTGTCATAGGGGCAAACTGCAGCATATTGTTTCAAAACATGACAATAAAAAAGCCTCACGAGGAGGCTTTTAAAAACACATTTAAAATTAATATTTTATCCAAGTGACACTACGACCAATCACAGATACACCAACATACCCACGTATAGTTAAATGTTTTCCTGAAGCACTAAGTCTTGCTTTGCCTTTATAGATTTTTCCACCAATCGGGTCCAGAACTTTACCGTTTTGGAATTCACGTGGATTTTTTGGATCTTGTTTAAAGTCCCAAATAAATGGCAAGCCGATAAAAGGTTTATTTTTCAATTCACCTGGGCAGTTCGAGCAGACGCCCATTTTTTCAGTGCCAGGGACATTGCGTGTGGTGACAATGATGCCTTCATAGCTTCCATCGGCTTTTTTGCGAATTTCAACGTCTGCACGTGAATATCCGGTGCGGTCATCGACAGTTTTCCACTTACCCACTAGCGGATCGGTTTCCGCAGCGATTGACAATCCTGACAAAGTGCTAAGTACTATTCCGGCAAATAATTGTTGATATATTTTTTTCATTTCATCCCCTGAAAATTCAGAATTGTGTTTTTAGAGTAAGTTGCCTAATTTATATATAAAGCCCTACAAAATCAATGTGATGGTTTGTGATGTATTTGGCAGATTTTTTTAAAACACTGCTTTAATATGGAGTTTTTACTCTAATTTTTAAGTTAAAAAAGGCCTTTAATGATTTAAAGGCCTCGTGCTTAGTTTTTGACCCAAGTGACATTACGTCCAATTGCAGAGCCTTCAGTACGACCATTGATGATCAAATGCTTGCCATTATTCATCAAACGAGCGCGTGCATTGTAGTGCTTGCCTGATTTGGGATCGAGCATCACTCCACCCACAAATTCATTGGGCTTTTCTGGATCAGCGCTTAAGCCGCTTAAAGTGGTTAAACCGACCATGGGTTTATTTTTCTGAGCACCAGTGCATTGCGTGCATGTCGAAACATTTGCTGTTCCGGGTACGCTTCGGCTTTGGATAATGGTGGCCGAATACAGGTCATGCTTATCTTTGCGAATCACCACATCGGCAAGTGAATAACCTGTTCTATCATCAATGGTTTTCCATGTCCCCACTAAGGGGTCAATCGCTGCAAAAGCAGAGGATAAACTGCAGATGGAGAACATGCCGAACAGGATAGAAGGGAGGAATTTAATAGCCATACAATTACCCACATTACACAAAAAGCGGATGCCTAAAACTTAAAGGCATAAAAATATTATGGGTTTAATGTAGCCTGAAATAATATGAATATTCTAGTGATTTTTTAAGGATTGGTATTTATATTTTGAGCCAAAACATGAACGTGTTGGCGCTAAATGAGGTTTATGCTGAACGTCTACGCACTAGTAAAATAGTCGGAATTCATCTCAAAGTAGATTGTTATTGGCATGATGAACTCGTCTGGAGTTGAGTTCATCATGCCAATGAAAGCCAAAAGGCCGCTTTAGTTGACGCGGATCCAAGATACCGTCCGGCCGAGGAGCGTGGTTCCAACATAACCTCGAAGTGTCAGCACATTGCCGCGCGCATTCAATTGCCCTTTACCTTGATAAGTATTGCCTGAAAGTGGGTCGATCACCTTGCCATCGGTATAGGCATTCTCTTTTGCATTATGTTTAAAGCCAGAGAATATCGGTAAACCAATTAAGGGTGCATTTTTGAATTTACCTTCGCATTTTTCACAAATCGTGGTGACAGGGCGGTTGGGGATGGCATGCACTTTGGTGATTTTACCGCTATAGCTGCCGTCTTTTAATTTAGTGATTTGGACTTCAGCACGAGCATAGCCTGTTTTATCATCTATGGTTTTCCATGTCCCGACGAGGTCTGCTGCATGTGCTGTCATTGGGCCAAAGTAGAACATGGCTAAAGCAATAGCGAGTGTTTTGAGTTTCATAATTTATCCAGTTTTTTTTACATTATTTTTCAATTAAAAATAAAGCTTTGTTGGTTTTTTTGACTTTATTTCTGGCGCGATATTTCTGGCGCGATTCTACTCGAAAAAAAATTGATCGCAAATACAGCTGATCATGTTGATGCTTTATAGTTCGAACCCATTCGACTAAGCGCAAGAAAGTAGTAGGTCTAAATTTTATCGGGACAATAAAAAAGCACCCCGAAGGATGCTTAGATTTAGGCTTTCAATCATCACGATGATTTAGCTGAGGTGTTGACCAAAAAGGGATAAAGCTTCTTCTGCCGTAAAGGTATATTTTGTATTACAGAATTGGCAATCCATTTCAATTGGGTTTTGAAACTCTAAGGTTTCACGAACTGCAGCAACACCAATTTGTTCAAGTGCTGTCGCACAGCGTTCTTTTGAACATGTGCAGCCAAATTTTAAGGCTTCAGTTTCAGGTAGACGAACTTCTTCTTCGTTATATAAACGATATAAAATTTCATTTGCAGATAAAGACGTTAACTCTTCTGCTTTTAATGTCTCGGTCAGCATGGTTAAACGTGGCCATAGATCTTCATCAACTCGGCGTTGTTCTTCTTCGCTATTCCGAGGTAATAACTGAATCAGTAAACCACCTGAACGACTGTTGCTGCTTGCTAAGACGATACGTGTTGGGATTTGTGCAGATAAATCATAATATTGCATCAAGCAACCCGCTAAAGTCGGTTTGTCTAAAGGTACAATCCCTTGATAACGCTCACCAAATTCAGGCTCGATATTAATGAAAAGCACAGGGTTAACCAAGGCTTTGAGTACCGTGCTGCTGTCTTCAGCGGCTTGAAAGTGCGGGTCTTCTTCATAATCTGCAAGTGCGCGAACTTCACCGAGATGATTACATTCCGCCATTGCCCATTTAAATGTGCCTGCAGCCTGAATTTGTAAGCTAATACGACCTTTAATTTTTAAGGTACTGGCCAACAAGGCAGTCGCGCTGAGCATTTCACCCAAGAGAATTTGTACAGCAGGTGCATAGTCACGCTGTGCAAGAATCGTTTGTAGGGCTTCTTCAAGATGAACCACTTCTCCACGAACAGGGCTATCTTCAATAAAAAAGCGTTGGCGTAAATCTGACATAAAATTCTCCATAACCCTGCTTTAATGGTGACGATATTGTAAAACACAAGTCATTCATTATCATCTCTTGTGACATCAATACGATGACGTTGTAAGCTGCGTTGTAAATCAACACCTGTAGGTTTTTCAAGGGCTTGCGCATCGCTTTCAAACAAATGTTCCAGTTCAGCTAAAGCGTTACGATGCGTTTCATAAATTTTTTGTTCATCGGTATAGATTTGCTGCTGTTGAGTCAGCAGTTTTTCATCATAATCACGGAACAATTCGATACTTTTATAGGCATCTTCATCGCTGATGCCTAAGTCGCACAGCATGTGATAGGCCATTCCTAAAGACGATAAATAGGTTTCACGCCAAATATGCTCAATCCCCAAATCACGCAGCAGATGCACCTGATGACGGTCACGCGCACGGACCAATAATTTTAACTGAGGGTAATTCAGGCGAATATGACGCGCCACGTTCATCGAGTCTTCAATATCATCTATGGCAAGGACGAACACTTTGGCATGTTCAATGCCCGCAGCGCGTAAAATATCTGGTTGTGTGGCATCGCCATAATATAGATGACCACCATAATTACGTACGAAATCGACTTTGTCTAAGTTGCTATCAATGGCGGTAAAAGACAAATGCTGTAAATGCGCCACACGAGCAATGATTTGTCCAAAACGTCCAAAGCCCGCAATAATCACAGGATTATGTTCATCCGGAATGTCGTCATATTCGGGGATGGTTTTTGGATTAAAACGTGGCAAAATTTGTGATTGTATTAACCAGTACAACATAGGGGTCAACACCATCGACAAAGTGACGATGAGGGTTAATGGCTCCAAAATGGCTTGCTGTACGACATTTTCACTTTTCGCCACACTAAAGACCACAAAGGCAAATTCACCGCCTTGAGCCAAACAGGTCGCCAGTAAAATACTGTTGCGCCATGAATTTTTAAGATAACGCGCAATCGCCGTAAGTGACGCCATTTTGATGAGCATCAGTGCCAATGCACCACCGATAATGAACCATGGCATTTCAACGAATAATGACAGTTCTGTGGTCATGCCCACGGTCATAAAGAACAAACCAAGTAAAAGCCCTTTAAACGGAGCAATACTGGCTTCGAGTTCATGGCGGAATTCCGAGTCTGCCAATAGCATGCCAGTCAGAAATGCTCCGAGTGTGGTACTGATGCCCAGTACATCCATCAACACCACGACACCCAGCACAATAAATAAGCCAACAGCAGTGATCAGTTCATGCGCGCCACTTTTCGCGACGAAACGGAAAAAAGGCCGCATTAAGTATCGACTAAATAAAAATAAGCCTGAAAAAGTTGCAATGATTGCAGCGAAATAGGCGATTCCGTGATGTGATGATTCTGTTCCTGCGAGCAGGGGGATGACTGCAATCAGGGGAATTGCGGCCATATCTTGAAACAGCAAAATCGAAAAGGATTGTTGCCCATAGGTGGTGTTTAATTGCTGTTTTTCACTCAGCATCTGCAAGACAAAGGCAGTAGAGGAGAGTGCCAGAGCGAAACCGATAACGATACTGGCTGCAATGCCTTGTTGTAAGGCAAAAAAACTGCCTAGCGCTAAAAGCAGACCGGTCAGACCGACTTGTAAACTGCCCATGCCGAAAATAGAACTACGCATACTCCATAGCCGCTGTGGACGCAGTTCGAGGCCGATCAGGAACATCAGTAAGATCACGCCAAACTCAGCGAGCTCTTGGATCGCTTCGGGATCACTGGCAATGTTAAAGACATCGGGGCCGAGCAAAATACCAGTGAACAGATATCCCAAAACCGTTGCAATACCAAAGCGCTTGAGCAAAGGGACAAGCAATAAGGATGCGCCAAGGAAAATTGTGATCTGTAACAGTAGTGACATTTACTCGTCCTAGAGTTGTATTTTTGGTCGAAAGTTGCAATTCAGTATGACTGTTTTTCAGACTGAATTGTACGCGTTTAACTGAGTTCCTGTGGGTCTATATCGAGGCTCAATTTCATATTTGATGGCTTGTTATGCAAGATGTTTTGCCACCAATAACGCAGATAATAATGTAAGCGCGCACGATCTGTAGACAGTAAAACCATGTGGGATTGATAACGTCCGGCTTTGCGCTCTATCGGGGCAGGAATCGGCCCCCAAATGTCAATAATTCCAGCAGAGTCCTGACGCAGCAATTGGGCATGTTGCTGTAAAAATTCAGTATTGAGTTCTTGGTTTTTGGACTCACAGCGCACCAATGCGGCATAGCGAAACGGTGGCATTTGTGCCATTTCCCGTTCTTTCATGGTTTCTTTGGTAAATTTTCGATAGTCCTCATTGACCAAGATATTCAAAAGCGGATGGTCGGGTCTTAGGGTTTGTAAAAACACATCGCCTTTACGTTCACCACGGCCGGCACGCCCAGTGACTTGTACAATGAGCTGTGCAGTACGCTCGATGGCACGGAAGTCCACACTCAGTAGACCTGAATCGATATCTAAAATCGCCACCAAGGTGACGTAAGGGAAATGATGTCCTTTGGCCAGCATTTGTGTACCGAGTAAAATGGCAGGTTCGCTTTTTTGAATCTTGTCATAGATTTTTTGCCAACTGCCGACTCGACTGGTGGAATCACGATCGACCCGTATAACGTCATGCTGCGGAAATAGCTCATTTAGGCTTTCTTCAACCTTCGCTGTACCCATACCCACGGATTTCAGTTCTTGGTGATTACACTGTGGACAATGCTCTGGCATACGGTGAATGGTGCCGCAGTGGTGACAATGTAGGTGTTGATAGGGTGTGCGGTGTACCGTGAAATTGGCATCACAGTGCGGACATTTGGCCTGCCATGCACAGCTTTCACAAATTAAAACCGGGGCATATCCACGACGGTTTAAGAACACTAACACTTGTTCTTTTTTTTCAAGGCGCTTACGGATTTCACCAATTAATAATTGGCTGATTCCATGCTGTTTCTGTGCCACTTTCAGATCAAGGATGTGCATTTTCGGCATGACCGCAGTGCCCGCACGTTGGTTCAATTCCAGTACGGTCATTTTGCCTTGTTTCGCCAGTGCATAGCACTCGATACTAGGCGTGGCAGAACCTAAAATGACAGGGCATTGTTCCAGATGCCCACGGTAAAGTGCGACATCCCGAGCGTGATAGCGAAAGCCTTCTTGTTGTTTAAAGGACAGATCATGCTCTTCATCAATCACAATCAAACCCAAATTAGGCAGTGGCGTATAAATCGCAGAACGCGTGCCTAAGATAATAGATGCCTTACCTGTTTGCGCCGCTTGCCAAGCTTGCATACGTTTTGAATCGTTCAAACCCGAATGTAGCAGGGCAATATTGCAATGAAAACGTGATTGGAAACGGCTGATGGTCTGTGGGGTGAGTCCAATTTCAGGCACTAAAACCAAGACTTGTTTGCCTTGCTTTAAAACCTCTTGCATGATTTGTAAATAGACTTCGGTTTTACCACTGCCGGTCAGACCATCAAGTAAAAATGCCTGATATTGATTCCGTGCTTTTAACACCCGATCAATGGCTTTCTTTTGCTCAGGATTTGCAGTGAGCGGCATTTGCGCCATGCTTATGGGCATTGGGCTAAAGTCCTGTTCCGCCAAGACACATTGGCAGATGCCTTTTTTCTCTAATGCTTTGAGTGTCGCGGTTTCCACACCTGCTAAATTGAGTAAATTTTCCCCAGTTCCAGTTGGGTGTAATTTTAAAATTTTATAGGCTTCTTGCTGTCGTTCCGAGCGCTTAATTTTGTCATCGGCATGGAGGTCGAGGAGATTCCATGTACGTGCCAATAAATTATAGGGTTTCCCTTGGCGTAACAGCGTTGGAAGGGCACTTTGCATCACTTCGCCAATCGGAAATTGGTAATACTGTGCAGACCATGTCAATAAATTTAAAACTTTCTCATCTAAAATGGCGCGATCATCAAGTAGTTCGGTAATGGCCTTGAGTTTAAAGCTTGAATTGAGTGGTGCATCGGGTGCAATTTTTTCCACGATGATGCCGGTCAAATTTTGCCGACCAAAAGATACAGCAACGCGTGCACCTACTTCAGCTTGTTGGTATTGCTCTTGGCTTAAGCTGTAATCGAAGCAGTCGTATAAATATACCGGAACGGCGACTCGAACGCGGTAAATAGGTGTTGCAATGCTCGCTGAATTTGCCATAAAACGTGGATAAGTTCCTGATTAAATTTCGTCGTGATCGTAAAGGAGTTGTGTTAGAGTGAGCTCATATTTTATATCTAAGAATATGAATGATTTTGATGGTCAGACGCAACTGCGCTGATAGAAATTTTGGAAAATTAGAGCATTACAATGCCTGCATATCAGTTTACTGCCATAGACGCTTCAGGGAAGCAGCAGAAGGGTGTACTTGAGGGTGATTCTGCGCGTCAAATTCGTCAACAGCTCAGAGATCAGTCACTCATTCCAGTTGCTGTCGATCCGATAGAGCAAAAAGACAAACACGCGCAGCAGCGCTGGTTTCAAAAAGGGCTGAATGCCTATGACTTGGCTTTATTGACTCGCCAACTTTCAGTTTTGGTTGCCGCTGCAATACCATTAGAAGAAGCGATTCGTGCTGTGGGAAAACAAAACGAAAAAGCCCATGTGCAAAACCTGTTGATGTCGGTGCGTTCTAAAGTTTTGGAAGGACATTCTTTAGCCAACGCACTACAACAAGCGGGACGCTTTCCTGAACTGTATATTGCCACGATTGCAGCAGGTGAGCGTTCAGGTCATCTCGATCTCATTCTCGACCAACTTGCTGATTACACCGAAAACCGCTTCGCCATGCAAAAAAAAGTGCAGGGTGCGATGATTTATCCCATCATCCTGATGTTAATGTCTTTCGGTATTGTGATGGGACTCATGACCTATGTGGTCCCAGATATTGTCAAAACCTTTGACCAAAGCAAAGATGCCTTGCCGTGGATAACGGTCGCTTTAATGAAAGCCAGTGATTTTATTCGAATGGCCTGGCCATTTTTATTGGTCGGTAGCGTAGTTTCGATTTTTCTCTTGGTTCGATTCCTCAGAACAGCGGCGGGACATTATGCCTTTGACCGATTGACCTTGAAATTACCGTTATTTTCCAAACTGTCTAAAGGCATTAATGCCGCTCGTTTTGCCAGTACCTTGTCGATTTTAACCAAGTCTGGCGTGCCTTTGGTCGATGCTTTAAAAATTGGCGCAGCGGTCAGTAATAATTGGGTGATTCGAGATTCGGTCAACCTTGCGGCAGAGAAAGTAACAGAAGGTGGTAATTTAGCAACACAGCTTGAGCGAAGTGGTTATTTCCCACCGATGATGGTACAAATGATCAAAAGTGGTGAAAGTTCAGGCGAATTAGATCGGATGCTCGAACGTGCGTCGACGATGCAAGACCGAGAAGTGACGACTTTAATTTCAACTTTATTGGCGTTGCTTGAACCGCTGATGTTGGTATTTATGGCGAGCATTGTACTGGTGATCGTGATTGCTGTGATGCTGCCAATCGTGAATATGAATAATATGATTTAAGACATTCGAACAATGATGTGAACAGAGATTTGTAACATGCAAGTGAAGACAAAAAATATGAAGCAACAAGGTTTTACTTTAATTGAAGTGATGGTGGTCATTGTCATTTTAGGTGTTTTGGCAGCGCTGATTGTACCGAACGTGATGGGCCGTGGTGAAAAAGCCAAAGTCGATACTACGGCGATTACTTTAAAAAGTGTCGCTGGCTCATTAGATCAATACAAAATGGACAATGGTAAATTCCCTTCAATGCAAGACGGCGGATTAAATGCTTTGGTCACTAAACCTGAGTCTGCTAAAAACTGGTTGCCAGGTGGCTACATCAAAGGTGGCTATCCAAAAGACAGTTGGGACAATGACATTCAATATGTGATTCCCGGTTCTGAAGGCCGTCCTTATGATCTTTATTCATTTGGTGCGGACGGTCAGTCTGGTGGTGAAGAAAATGATGCTGATATTTACTATAAACACTAACTGAGAATAATTATAAATTCAGTTTTAATGGAATTAATCACTTCACTTAATAGGGTGTTTCAATATTGAGTGAAGTGATAATAAATCTTAATTATAAAATTAATATTAAGTTATTGAATTTAATTTAAATTACATAATGCAAAATATGTGATATTTATAATAAGAATTATTCCCAATTTTATTGATTACAATAATCGCAAAATATGAATAAATATAGGCTTTTCATTTAAATAAAACCGCGCATAATATCTTTTATGGTACTTTTTTAGCCATGGAGGATAGCATGAAAGCATTATTATTAACGGATGAAATTAACCAATTTCATTGGTCTATGCTGAAATCTGTTCTTTTGATTTTAAGTATTCTGCCGATCAGTCAAGGCATTGTGTATTTATGGCAAAGCACTGAGGGCAGTAGCCAAATTATGGTGGGCTTCTTTGCCATGAGCTTAATGAGTTCATTACTGGCTTTAAGTTTTTGGTCTGCATTAAAAGCGACTGTGGCAAATTTAAAACAAGAACATGCATCTGCCATCGAACATATGGTTGTTCGTCTTTATCGATATATTCCAATGGTATCTTTAGCTGCCATGCTTTCCTATTTAGTTACGCAGTTATAACCCCAAAATTAACCTTCCAAACTGGAGCTTGCTCCAGTTTTTTTATGTCTCATGCTAATGAATAGTTAGCCTACATCAAAGCGTACATTAATGTGATACGTGTTCTAAGATGACCTTACTTTGTCCGTTTAGACGCATCGAATGTCTGTTTCACATATCGTCAGCCTGAATGAAATTTTTATAATGCATAGATAGCCAGATGAAGTACAACAAAGAAAAGAAAGAGGGAAAAATGCAACAGATCGATTGGCAAGATTTTATGAAAGTTGAATTACGTGTAGGGAAAATTGTGCAGGCTGAAGTCTTTGAGCAAGCACGTAAACCCGCGTACATTCTCCATGTGGATTTTGGAGAGGAACTGGGCATTAAAAAGTCCAGTGCACAAATTACACAGCTGTATCAGCCGGAAAATCTAGTGGGAAAATTGGTCGTTGCCGTCGTGAATTTTCCAAAAAAACAAATTGGGCCGATCCAGTCAGAGTGTTTGGTCACAGGTTTTCATAATGCAGAGGGGCATGTTGCTCTTTGTGTGCCTGATGCAGAGATTCCCCTCGGCACTAAGTTGCTTTGAAAAAGTAAGATGAGCTGGCACGTTGAACGTTTATCAATAAAAAACCGAGCCAAAGCTCGGTTTTTTGATCTTTTGTAGCAGAATTAACGGCGTGATTTAAAAGAAATATCAACTTTACGCGGGCGATAAATCCAACCGAGAACCAATAGCAAGAATGAGAAAATCAACACAGGCCAATCACTTAAGCGAGTGTAAAGCGTTTCGCCTTGCATGGCAGGTAAATCACCACGCAGTACTGCATCTTTATCCATCGGTGCCTGTTTCACAATGTGACCATTATGATCAATAAAGGCGGTAATCCCCGTATTGGTTGCACGAATAAACCAACGGCCATTTTCTTTGGCACGCATTTGAACCATTTGTAGGTGCTGATGCGGGCTCGCTGTTCCAGTAAACCATGCATCATTGGAAATAGTCACTAAGTAGTCACTTTGACTGGCATTACGACGGGTTAAGTTGGGATAAGCCACTTCATAGCAAATCGCCGCACCTAAATCATGACCTTTAACATTCAAAGGTTTTTGGTTGTTTGCACCACGTGAAAAGCCACTCATCGACGGGTCATTTTGTAGGGCAGGCAGTACCCAACTTAGCATCCCTGAAAGCGGAATGTATTCACCAAAGGGAACTAGACGTTGCTTCTTGTATAGGCCAAAAGACTCATCACCAGTTGCCATGATGGTGTTGTAATACATAGGGTGTTGGTTTTGCTGTGATTCTGCCAAATCCCAATAGGGAATACCTGTCACCCAAGCCGTACCTGTTTTATTGGCTTGGACTTTCATCGCATCCAAAAACGGCTCAATATCGGTTTGGAACATTGGAATGGAGGATTCTGGCCAAACAATGACATCACGGCCCCATTCTGTCCGACTTAATGATGCATATTTCATTAAGGTTTGAGCTTGGTATTCTGTTAACCATTTTAAATCTTGTGGAATATTGCCTTGAATTAAGGAAACACTCAGCGGTTTTTCATTTTTAGGCTGAACAAATTGCAGTTGTGCTGCACCCCATGCGCCGAGCAAAACAAGGACAGAGGGAACAATCCAAAAGATGCGTTTACGCAGGATTTCAACCAAGGCACAGGCCAATACAATGACCGCAAAAGATACCCCAAAGATCCCGAATAATGGCGCATAGCCATCGAGGAATCGTTCAGTAAATGCATAACCTGCAAAAAGCCATGGAAAACCGGTAAAGACCCAAGTTTTACTCCACTCGAAAAACACCCACAGTGGCGCAAAGGTCAGTGGGGTTTCTGGAAAGAAGCGGCGGTAGAGCCAACTCTGAACTGCGGTAAACAGCCCCATCACAATCGCCATAATGGCAATCATCAAAACACTGAGTGCTGAATTGGTATCACCATAGACATGGATCGAGGTATACAGCCAAAAAGCCCCGACAAACCATAAGCCGAAGCCATAAGCTAGACCAATGAAAAACGATTGTTTAGGTGCACGTTGACTTAGGCAGGCATACAACAGGGCTGGAGATAAAATTGCCAACCACCAATAATGATAAGGTGCCAGCGACAAGCTGAAGATGGCACCTGAAAATAATGCAATCAGCAAAGGATAGATGAAAGGTAGCTGTTTTTTTTGTTGTGAGTGG
Source organism: Acinetobacter sp. YH12128 (assembly GCF_013418655.1). NCBI lineage: Bacteria > Pseudomonadati > Pseudomonadota > Gammaproteobacteria > Moraxellales > Moraxellaceae > Acinetobacter > Acinetobacter sp. YH12128. The sequence continues at coordinate 84,897 of NZ_VPBO01000008.1, forward strand.
TTTAGCAGCTTATCAAAGTAGGTTCTCATTTACGGACAGCTCGGATCAGATGAATGGTACGTGCATCTGCCTCCAAAATGGTAAACTCCCAGTTTTCAAGTTCAATCACTTGACCTTGTAAATCACTGACCAAGCCCATTTCTTGTAGCAGTAAGCCGCCCACAGTTTCTACTTCATCATCTGAAAAATCAGCATCTAAAAGATTGTTAAAGTGTTCAATTGGTGTAAGTGCTTGAACCAACCATGTATTTGCACTTAGTGGGTCTTCATCTGGAATGATAAATTGAGCTTCTTCATCGACTTTGTCGTGTTCATCTTCAATTTCACCCACAATTTCTTCAAGAATGTCCTCTAAAGTGACTAAGCCTGAAGTTGTGCCATATTCATCAATCACTACAGCGATATGGGTTTGGGTATTTTTCAACATACGTAAAACTTGGTCAGAACGCGCGCTCTCGGGTACAAATAAGGGTTGACGCATTAATGCACGAATATCGACTTTGGTGGTCGGTTCTGTCAAAAATGGCAACAAATCTTTGGCCAACAAAATACCGACAACATTGTCTGGCTGGTCTGAGGAAAAGACTGGGAAACGTGAGTGTGCAGATTCAACAAGTACATGCAAAATATCTAATAGCTCATCATCTTCTTGCAAGCTGATCATCGCAGTACGGGGGGTCATGACCTCGCGGATTTTAGTTGCAGGTAAGTCGAGTACCCCTTCGAGCATGGCAACTGTATCGGGTTCTAAGAAGCGACGTGAATCTTGTACCAATTTCAACAGTTCGTCACGGGTTTCTGGTGCAGTGCCCAGCCATTTACGTAAGCCGCGCATGCCCCACGACGGGCCGGATTCCTCTTGCATGATCTTTCCTAAAGACTCTTAATATCTAATAAATGATGATTTTATCATACCGTAGAAAATACAGTTGTCTATTGTTAATGTTGATCTAGATGATGAGCGATCAAGTCATTTTAAGACGTTATCATCTGCATTTTTCAAGCTAACATTCGGTCGTTAGGATTATGCTAAAATAGCGTTAGATTTTAATGCTGAGTTTTCTAATGTCTGAGCCTTCTGTGCCCCCATCAATTCAATTAAACACCCGTGGCTTACGTTGCCCTGAGCCTGTGATGATGTTGCATCAAGCCATTCGTAAATCAAAATCGGGTGATATTGTTGAGGTTTTTGCAACAGATAATTCGACCTCTTGGGATATTCCGAAATTTTGTATGCATTTAGGTCATGAGCTTTTGCTTCAAGAAGAACGTCTTGATGAAAATGGAAATAAAGAATTCCATTATTTGGTTCAGAAAGGTTAATTTAAGAGATTGTAAAAAATAATAATTATTAAGATGTTACATTTTTATTAATAAAATAGGCTGGTCAAGTCTGATGGCTAGCCTATATCATTCGCAGCATAATTATACAAAGTTTAAAAAACAGACTTTTAAAATGTTAAATTCGATTGCTCTTATACTTGAAAAATTAGGCTTATCCGCCCAAAAACGTGCCATTCATTTGCAATTTTCCAATCCTGCGTTGAATGAAGAGCTTTTTATTCAACGTATTGATGGGGAGCATGTCTTAAACCAAGGCCTGCAAGCGACTTTGATTTGCCTATCTACTAATGCACTTATTCCACTAAAACAATTTATTGGCGTACAAGTCGCCGTTGATCAAGTGACCGATCAGGGCGAACTCTTCCGCACCACGGGTATTATTACCGAAGCCACCCAAGGCCAGAGTGACGGTTCACTCACGCTGTATAAACTCACTTTAGAAGATGCAACATCGCTGTGGCATAAACGCAGGAACAGCCGTGTGTTTATGAACAAATCTGTTCGCGATGTCAGTGAAACTCTCTTTAAAGAATGGCAAAGCAAAAGTCCGCTCTTTGCTGCCAGTCTAACGCTAGATCTAAGCGGTTTAAGTCAGAACTATGATGTACGACCTTTCATCATGCAGTCGAATGAAAGCGATTATGACTTTTTAACGCGTCTTTGGCGCAGTGAAGGCATCAATTGGCTCATCGATGAAGCGCAGCTGAAAGCACCACATTCCTCAGCGCCAATTGAAAAACAAAAACTCCGCCTGATTGATGACAATAGCCAATATCAAGCACTCAGCCGTCGTAGTATCCGCTTTCATCGTTCTAGCGCCACTGAAAAACAAGACAGCATCACCAGCTTGATTGGTGAACGTAGCATTCAGCCGACTGCGGTACACGTACAGCGCTGGCAAGCCGATGGACTCAGCCAAGAAGAAGGCGCAGGTTCAGTTCAAAGCAAACATCAGCATAGCCAAAGCCAAGACAATGCTAGCTTAAGTCTCGAACAAGCATGGCATATCAGCCCTGCATGGATGCAAGATTTAAAAGGTGAAGACCAAGCTACCGCTTCATCCAACAGTCAAATTGAAAAATTGAATCAAAACCTAACGCGCTATCATGAGCTACAATCGAAAAAATTCAATGCACAATCGACTGTGCGTGATACACAAGTCGGTTATTGGTTTGAACTGAATGAACACCCTGAAATTGATCAACACAGTGGTGCAGACAAACAATTTTTAATCACAGAAAAGAAATTCTATAACCAAAATAACTTACCCAAAGATCTCACTGAACAGGTCAATCAACTGATTGAACAAAGCCAGTGGAATATTAAACCCATCCATGAACAGGCCGAGCGTCAGGCCAATCAGCTCACATTGCAACGCCGCAATATTGCGACCGTTCCTGAATATAACCCACTCGAACACCGTCCAAGCACCCATCCGCAACGCGCCAAAGTCGTTGGGCCAAGCGGTGAAGAAATACATGTCGATGAATGGGGGCGTATCAAAGTCCGCTTCTTATTTACCCGTGGTGATGACCACAGCCATGATGGCGGTGCAGGCAGTAATGACAATGATACGGATTCTGCATGGGTAGATGTGCTTACCCCATGGGCCGGTGAAGGCTATGGTGCACGTTTCTTACCACGTATTAATGAAATCGTGGTCATCGATTTCTTTGACGGCAATATCGACCGACCATTTGTGGTGGGGCGCATACATGAAGCAAAGCGCAGTCCAACCCAATTTGATAGTAAAGGCAAACTACCTGAGACCAAAAAACTGGCTGGAATAAAAAGTAAGGAAGTCCAAGGTGAAGGCTTTGGACAACTTCGCTTTGATGACACGACTGGACAAATCTCAACACAATTACAAAGTACCCATGGCGCCACTCAGCTCAACCTAGGGAACCTCAGTCATCCCAAAGAAACCGCAGAAAGTGAGGGAAGAGGCGAAGGCTTTGAACTGAGAACCGACCAATGGGGTGCAGTGCGTGCAGGACAGGGGCTACTTGTTAGTACACACCCACAACAACAAGCAGCAGCAATGCACCTCGACGCACAAGCGGCGAAAGAACAAATCGAAGCCAACTTAAACAGCAGTAAAGCCTTAAGTGAAGTGGCGAAAAACCAGCAAACTGACCCGCTTGAAGTCTTAGATAATCTGAAAAACTTCCTTGGCCAAATCGAAAAAGGCAGTAAAGAAAAAGCTGATGCCTTTAAACAAGCCTTAATGATTTTATCTGCACCAAACTCCATTGCTGTGAGTAGTCAGGAAGATATTCATCTTTCAGCGGATGGGCAGATCAGCCAAAGTGCAGGCGATAGCATCAACCTCAGTAGCCAAAAATCCTTGATTGCCCATGCACAAAACAAGATCAGTCTATTTGCAGCACAAGAAGGCTTAAGAGCTTATGCTGGTAAAGGCAAAGTTGAAATCCAAGCGCAAGGAGATGGGGCGGATCTGATTGCACGAAAGGGTATTCAAATTATTTCTACGGAAGATAAAGTTGAAATCAAAGCGAGCAAAAAAATTGTTTTAGTTGCTGGTGGTAGTCAGATTGAAATTAGTAGTGCGGGTGTATTACCGACAACTAGCGGTAAGTTTGAAGTTAAGGCAGGGCAGCATCAGTTTGTGGGGCCTCAACAAGTAAATGTTCCAATCACAACCTTGCCAAATGAACTGAAAAGCTTCAGTCAACAAATTAAGGTCATAGATCATACTCAAAAAATAATGCCAAATGAAAAATATGTGATTGTAAAACCAAATGGAGAATACTTGGCTGGAATAAGTGACATTAACGCAATGACAAAACGTATTTTTACTCAGCAGAAGGAAAAATTAAGAATTTTGGTTGGTCAAGATGCTGAAGATTTTTTAAAGGATAATAATTAAATGAGTCAAATGGTTGATACACAAGAAGGAAAGCCTGAAACTGAAATTAAAATTGATAATTATTCTTTGTTGGTTGGATTTGAAGCAAATTTAGCAGAAATAGCTTTTGTTGAACGCAAAGTAGGTATTTTAAAAAATAAAGTTGAAAAAGTTCAAATTTTGCAAGGGGAGGGTAGTGATTATGGCCATGCTTTCTTTTACATAACCAAAAATAATGTTGTGGAGGCCTTTTTTAGTTTTGGCCCAACAGAAGAGTTGGGAGATATAGAATATAAAAAAGGTGAAGAAGAGATAGACGGAAATGAAAAAATTTATGCAAATGGATACGTAAATAAAAGGCCAAGTACAACTTCTTATTTAATTTATGAAGTTGTTCAAATATTTAAAATAAATATCACGGAAAAAAAATTTCATAAAATTAAACAAAAAGTAGCAAAAGTTGAAGCGGCAGTGCTTAAAGGAAAACCTTATAATGTAATTTTGAATGATACCTGTGCTGAAGAAGCAGAAGATATTTTAGATGATGTCATTGATGACTTGCCAAATGGAAAAGGATACATTGAAATTGATGGAAAAATTCCCCCTTTTAGGGTGGTAAATCCATATATGTGGTGTAGTCAATTTTATAAAAAATATGGAGATAATGCTTACATTTATCCTGAATATCCCGAGGATGGTAAAGGTGTCGATTTATTTGATGCTGATGGTGAGCATGATTTCAGTGTATCATCGTGGAAGTTGGAAAATGGTCAACTTGATCCTTTGTTTGAGAATGGCTATTACGAAAATTAATTTCAAATCATACTTGTAAGGGATATGGAATGCGTATTTTTTTACTAGTAATCGTATGGGTAAGTACTAGTTTTTTCGGCTGTTATGCAAATAATAGTGTTAATGATAAGTCGATAAATGGATTGAATATGAATAATGAATTTATTTCAAAAAATAATATTAATTACCAATTATTAATTGAAAGAATTATTTTTTGTGTAAAAAATGGAGATTTTAATAAATCAGATTTAATGCTTGGTAAGTTAGAAATTTTAGCCCACAAAAATAATAACTTTAAGAAGGAGCAAGGAGTATATTTTAATATCCCGAACTTTCCAGACTTGCAAGTTAATTTAATTAAAAATGTTGGTGATTCTGAATGGAGTGTTATTAAATTACATAGTAAAAATGTATTTTATACTAAATTTATCCCAAATTTTAATGACAATTTTTTTGAAAATAATAATTCTTTAAATTTTAAGAAAATTGATTTTGACTCAAGATTAAGTAATTATAGGTATATATATTCTTATGAGGGATTGTTTGATGTTATATTTATTGTAAAATCTGAACAATATAGAAAACAGAAGCATCCTAATAACTTTCAAGCGTTTGAAATAAGAAGGTAGTTGATTTTTTTATAATAATTTAAAATTAACCCGCCTAAGCGGGTTTGTTGTCTCAAGCAAACTCAATATTTTATAGGCTTATAAGTTTATTAAATAAAGATATTGGGTTTAAAGCTATCATTTTAAATTTTTGGTGAAATTAAATTACTTGTTTTAAAAAAATAATACTTAAATATAGATGGGCTTTGTTGCACAAAGATTTCATAACTATATGATTTTAAAGGTTTTGATTATTTTTTGATCCAAAATTAAATTTATTTAAATCAGATGCTTACATATTTATGCAACAAAGCCTTTTAGGCTTAGTGAAATTATTTCTTTTAATTATTTATAAAATATCTAAATCTAATGAATATAAAATGACACATTGATAATTATTTAAAATAAACTAATTATGAAATTAATTTTTTATAGGAATTATTTTTTTTGTAATAATATTTATTTAAAGAGTGTGATTGTATATTAAAAAATAAACCCGCATTAAGCGGGTTTATTTCAATCTCAAAAGAGATTACATATTAGGATAATTAGGACCACCACCACCCTCAGGTGTTACCCAAGTAATGTTTTGAGATGGATCTTTAATATCACACGTCTTACAGTGAACACAGTTTGCCGCGTTAATTTGGAAACGCTTAGAACCGTCGTTTTCTTCCATAATTTCATAAACACCAGCAGGGCAGTAGCGCTGAGCAGGCTCATCCCATTTTGGTAAGTTCACATTTACAGGAATAGAAGCATCTGTCAGTTTTAAATGCGCAGGCTGATTTTCTTCATGTACCGTATTTGATACGAATACTGAAGACAAACGGTCAAATGTAATTTTACCATCTGGTTTTGGATAATTCGGTTTGAAGTTCGCAGCATCGACAGTTTTTAAAGCGCTGAAGTCGGGCTGTAAGTCATGTAGTGTAAATGGCACTTTAAAGATGTTTTGATCAACAAAGTTGAACGCACCACCCATCCATTGACCAAACTTATGCATAGCAGGGCCGAAGTTACGAGAGTTATATAACTCTTCTTTCAACCAACTGTTGTTAAACTTGTCAGTATACGCAGTTAACTCTTTAGTGAAGAAGTCTTCACCTTCAGTCACACGTGCAATGGCAAGGTCACCACCTTTTTCCACACCCGCAGCAATCGCTTCAAATACAGCTTCACCGCACAGCATACCTGATTTCATTGCTGTATGAGAGCCTTTGATTTTCGCAAAGTTTAGGAAACCTGCGTCATCACCAATTAAGCTACCACCAGGGAAAGTGAATTTAGGTAATGAGTTGAAACCACCTTTTACAACCGCACGTGCGCCATAAGAAATACGTTTACCACCTTCAAGATATTGCTTGATCAGTGGATGTGTTTTCCAACGCTGCATTTCCATAAATGGATACATGTGTGGATTTGTGTATGACAAGTCAACAATCATACCCAACGTCACTTGGTTGTTTTCAGCGTGGTATAACCACCAACCACCTGAAGAACCTGTTTCGCTTAAAGGCCAACCTGCACCGTGCATCACCAAACCTGGTTTGTGCTTAGCAGGATCGATTTCCCAAAGTTCTTTAATACCAATACCGTAATGTTGCGGATCAGCATCTTTATCTAAGTTGAACTGAGCAATCAGACGTTTACCTAAATGACCACGACAGCCTTCAGCAAATAATGTGTATTTCGCATGAAGTTCATAGCCAGGGGTAAAGTTGTGCGTTGGTTCGCCATCTTTACCAATACCCATGTCGCCAGTCTGAATACCTTTCACAGTCCCGTCTTCATGGTAAAGGATTTCAGAAGCGGCAAAACCTGGGAAAATAGACACTTCTAATTCTTCAGCTTTAGCGCCCAACCAACGAACAACGTTACCTAACGAAATAACATAGTTGCCATCGTTATGCATGGTTTTAGGCACCATCCAATGCGGTGCTTCTTGTGATTTTTCATCAGACAATAAGAAGAAGGTTTTATCTTCAGTCACAGGCACATTTAACGGTGCGCCTTGTTCTTTCCAATCTGGGAACAATTCATTCATCGCGCGGGGTTCAAGCACAGCACCCGATAGAATATGCGCACCCACTTCGGAGCCCTTTTCCACGACACAAACGGACAGATCGTTTAGGTTATTTTCAATTGCAAGTTGACGAATTTTAATCGCAGCAGATAGGCCGGCAGGACCTGCACCGACGATAACTACGTCAAACTCCATCGATTCACGTTCGATGTGTTCCATGTAGGACTCCTCATATTTCGGAAGGTGGCATCCATTCAATTCATTTAAATGGTGCTGCCATGAGTGTTCTTAATGCCCAGACACAATTTTTCTATCGTGTCTTTGATATTGTGGGCTAGTATAGTTTTAAACCGAGTTCTAGCCAATTGGCTGAATCATATTATTTTTCCGTCACTAAGGTATTTATTAGGCGGATGAAGCAGCAATTGAACGAAAACCCGACGAAAAAATTCATTAATAGGGATGATAGAAATTTAATGAACATTGCACAATACTTAAAAGATGGACAGTCCGGTCACAAAAGGTCAATCCCTCCATTAGATCAATGGCATCCAAAGCATTGTGGTGCAATGGATTTGAAGGTTTTAGCCAATGGAGAATGGTGGCACGATGGTCAATTGATCAAGCGGCAAGCACTCATTGATCTGTTCTCAACCGTGCTTTGGAAAGAAGATGGGAAATTCTATTTAAAAACCCCTGTGGAACAAATTGAAATACAGGTGGAAGATGAGCCTTTATTTGTCAATCAGGTGGATCACGTTGAGATTGACGCTAAAAACTATATTCAATTCACCACAACCACCCAAGACCTGATTATTGTTGATCAGGAACATCCGATTTTTATGCGTGAATATCAGGGTGAACTACGTCCTTATGTGCATGTTCGTTTTGGTATAAATGCCTTAATTCAACGTGCTGCATTTTTTCATTTAGTCGAGATGGGTGAGCTGCTTGAAAATGAGCAAGGGGAGTCCATTTTAGTGTTACAAAGTGGTGATTTGCACTTGCAATTAGGCACCTGAGGTTTAAGCTTTCCACCTTGTCATTCTGAATCTAAATTAAAGTGACCCTATGACCGCCATTCATCCCATTTACCCCTTAAATGTACCCATGCCAAAAGCGACTGCTGATGCGCCTATTGGGGTATTTGACTCAGGTATTGGTGGTTTGTCTGTTGCGTTGGAAATTGCACGTTATTTACCGAATGAACGGATTGTTTATTTTGCAGATACGGCACATGTCCCTTATGGCCCGCGTCAAGATCAGGACATCCGTGAACTGACTGCACATGCGATTGAGTGGTTATACCGTCAGGGGTGTAAAGTCGCGGTGGTGGCATGCAATACGGCATCGGCATTTAGTTTGGATTATTTGCGTGAACACTACGGTGAAAATTTTCCGATTATTGGCTTGGTTCCAGCCTTAAAACCTGCGGTATTACAGACCAAAAGTAAAACTGTGGCTGTCCTCGCAACGCCTGCGACTTTTCGGGGTAAATTAATCAAAGATGTCATGCAGCGATTTGCTGAACCTGCAGGGGTGCAAGTTTTGTCAGTGACTTCTTTGGAATTGGTGCCCTTTGTTGAAGCGGGGGCGCAAATGACTGAGCCTTGCCTGCAGACATTAACTGAGATATTACAGCCAGTTGTAGATGCAGGTGCAGATTATTTAGTGCTTGGATGTACGCATTACCCCTTCCTAAAATCGGCAATTCAGTATATTTTTGGTCAGAAGCTGACATTAATTGACTCAGGATTTGCGGTTGCACGACAAACAGCCCAAATTTTGATTAAAAATGAGTTATTATTTGAGCATAACCGCCAAGATTCACTGCGTATCGAATGTTATGTCAGTGGAAATAATGCGGAAAACTTAACACCTGTGGTAGCACGCTTAATTCAAGATGATCAAATCACTTGGAAAATCTGCAATATTCAGGCGGCAAGTTTAGAATTTTAATCATTGTGATTGAACGATTTTAGATAAAACAATTTAAATCTATTTGGGGTAGTCATGCTGTATGTTTCAGCAACCACTTTTTTGAGTGCTGGATATAGCGTGCAACGGGAAGAGGATCTCTAATGCTCGATAAGCGTTATCAAGTATTCATTTCCACATCTGGCAGTGAAATGCAGCCAGAACGGATCATTTTGGCTCAGACGCTTGTAGGGATGGGTTTTTTCTCTTGGGGGTTGGAACAGCGCACACCATTAAGTACGGCTTTTGCGCGTCGTCAAATTGATGACTGTGATTATGTGGTGATCTTACTGGGTAGTCAGTATGGCGAGCAGTCTGTTTCAGGTGTGGGTTATATGCACCTTGAATATATTTATGCAGTGACGAAACAAAAGCCGGTCATTGTGTTTATGCATGAAGATCCAAATTCACGTGATCTTTCTTTGCATGATGAAAAGCCTGAGCTACGTGAAAAATTCAAAGACTTTCGTAAGCTATTGCAAAATGAAGTGGATCAAGTCTTTAGCTATCGAACCTTGCGTGATTTAGAAATGGCAGTGCGATTGAACATGCCGCAAATGCTAGAGCGCTATCCTGTTTCAGGTTGGGTTCGTCCGCAAAATACCCAAGCTTTGCATGATGAAATTGATCGCTTAAAAGCCCAGTTAGTTCAACTCGAAACAGAATCAGGAAAACGAGAAGTCGACCCATTCCTGAGCTTACCGAAAGTGTCTATGCATGAAGTGTTCTCTTTTGAATATCGCATGCATGCCTATCAAGACGGCAATTTTAAAGAGCTGAAAGTTCAGAAAAAAATGACGTGGGCACAGTTGCTTTCGATTTTAGGTTCAACTTTTGTCAATCCGACCCCTGAAGAATTCTTCTCTAAACGCATGAATGAATTTCTAAACGAAACAGGTTTGGAAGATGCCCGCGTTGAAATGCCTCGTGCGCATGCGGTTGCTCGTGCTCAGGTGAATATTCGGGCTTTGCATAGTATCAAGAGTCAAATGCGTCAAAATGATTGGATCATTCCAAATGGACGTGATGACCGTCAACGCATGTTGTGGCAAGTGACCTCGAAAGGTCAAAAACTACTGGAAAGTAATTTGTTGGATAATGATCGGGTTTTCCAATTTAAAACTGTATATTAATCTGTTTTATAAAATAGATAAAAAGCTGCTACATTAGCGTCATTCAAATTGATGGAAAAAGTGTAATGTTGTCTGCCGAAAAAGCTAAAGTCACCATTATTCTGGCGAACTTAGGCACGCCTGATGCGCCAACTGTGCCCGCAGTGCGTCGTTTTCTGCAACAGTTTTTGTCAGATCAGCGGGTGATTGAAATTCCAAAACCGATTTGGCAATTGATTTTGCGTTTGTTCATTTTGCCATTTCGACCAAAGCGTGTGGCGCATGCCTATGAAATGGTTTGGGGCAATGATTCGCCTATGCGTGAAATATTGTTGGCGCAAGTTGACGCTGTAAAAGCACATTTAACTCAAGCGTATCCAGAATTTGAACTGAAGGTGGTTCCTGCCATGACCTATGGCAATCCAGGCATTCAAGCAGCTTTAGATCAATTGGCACAGCAGCCACAAGACCACATCGTCCTGTTTCCACTATTCCCACAATATTCAGCAACATCGACTGCACCGCTATATGATGCGATCGCACAATGGATTCCGCAGCAACGCAATTTGCCGGGCTTGAGTATTATTCGTGATTACTATCAGCACCCGCTATTTATTCAAGCTTTAGCGCAAAGTGTGCGTGATTATCAAGCGGAGCATGGGGTCGCGGATAAGTTATTGATGTCTTTTCATGGCATTCCACAGCCTTATGCAGACAAGGGTGATCCCTATGCTGACCGTTGCCGTGTAACAGGACATTTAGTCGCGCAAGCGCTTGGTTTAACTGAAGATCAATATGAAATCAGTTTCCAATCTCGCTTTGGTAAGCAAGAATGGGTGAAACCTTATACTGATGCCACTTTGGACGCATGGGGCAAACAAGGCGTGAAATCGGTACAGGTTATGAGCCCTGCATTTTCAGCGGATTGTTTGGAAACGCTAGAAGAGTTGGCGCTGCAAAATGCTGAAATTTTCCAAGCTGCAGGCGGTGGTGAATATGGTTATATTCCTGCATTAAACGCGCGGGATGATCATGTCGCATTGCTCAATTTATTACTTCAAGCTAATCTTGATGCCTTAAAGCAAACATTAGCCCATTCATCGCCTTGAGGTTTTCGCCCTATGTTGCAAGTTAAAATCGTGCCCGTTACGGCATTTCAACAAAACTGTTCCATTGTTTGGGACTCTGAGTCGAAAGAAGCGGTCTTGATTGATGCAGGGGGAGAGCCTGAAAAATTAAAAGCCGAAGTTGAAGCGCTCGGTTTAACGGTCAAAGCCTTGTGGTTAACGCATGGCCATTTAGACCATGCAGGTGCGGTTGGGGCATTAACCCAAGCTTGGAATGTTCCAGTGATTGGCCCGCATAAAGAAGATGCGTTTTGGTTGGACATGATTCAGGAGGTTTCTGCGAAATACGGTTTCCCGATCCCTGACAATGTCCATGTGACCCAATGGTTGGAAGGCGGCGAAACCTTGAAGCTGGGTGCAGAAGAGTTTGAAGTTCGTTTTGCACCGGGGCATACACCAGGTCATGTCATGTTCTATAACGCAAAATATGCCGTGCTTTGGACGGGGGATGTGTTATTTAAAGGCTCGATAGGCCGGACAGATTTTCCACGCGGTAACCATCAACAATTACTCGACTCCATTCAGCGTGAATGTTTTAGCTTGCCGGATGACACGCAGTTTATTTCAGGGCATGGTCCAATGAGTACCATTGGTTATGAAAAACAACATAATCCTTTCGTTGCTGGTAAAGCGGGTTAAGCAACTAGATTGAGAAACTTAAATTAACAAAACAGGAATCCAAACGGATTCCTGTTTTATTTACCTAAATAATAGGGTTATGCACTTGAGTCCTTAGAATTGGTCTTCTTCACGGCCACCATCGGCCTGAGGTGCATCTTGTGTCGGCAGACGATATTCATCATTGGCCCATGCACCGAGATCAATCAATTTACAACGATCTGAGCAAAACGGGCGATATTCATTATTTTCCCAAGTCGTCAATGCGCCGCAGCGTGGACAATTCATGGTGGTGGGCATGCTTAACTCCAGCAAAAACGGATGATTCAATTAGGCAAATACAGTCGCAGTTGTTAGACTTATGCCGTTCTGTTTAGTTTGATCTGTTTATGCCTATTCGTCAATTTCAAGCGCAGCGTATGCGAGCTCCCCGTGATTTTCAGCCGATTGATTCCACGCCGATTTGTGTGGAAATTGGGGCTGGTAAAGGTAAACATGCATTATTGTTTTCAGCCAATCACCCTGAATTTCAATTGATTGCTGTTGAGCGGACACGTGAAAAATTTGTGGCAATGCAAAAGCAGCATCAACTTGAAGGGCAAAGCAATTTAGCTCCAATTCATGCTGATGCATTGCCTTGGGTAGTACATGCCTTACATCCTGCGCAAGTACAGCAATTCTTTATTTTGTATCCAAACCCTGAACCGCATAATCCTGCACAGCGCTGGTTAAATATGCCGTTTTTTGAATTTTTATTGTCGCGTTTGCAGCCGGGTGGTCAGATTACCTTGGCCAGTAATATTCCTGAATATATTGAGGAAGCGCAGCAGCAGTTAATCGATGTTTGGAAGCTACCTTTTGTCAAAGAACGCATTGCAGAGACTTCAGCACGTACACACTTTGAGATTAAATATCTAGAACGTGGTGAGTTGTGCCAACAATTATTGGTGACTAAACCCGCTGGCTATACCACACGTTTTGATGATTTTCAGCCGCTACAAGGCAAGCAACCCACCGAAGCATCTGCGGAATAATTGGGCATGACTCAGCGTATTGCAATCATTGGGGCAGGTCCTGCGGGATTGATGGCGGCGGAAGTGCTTAGCCAATTTGACTATGACATTCATGTTTATGAGCAAAAACCATCGGCAGCCCGTAAATTTTTAATGGCTGGCAAGACGGGGCTGAATATTTCGCATGCAGAACCCGTTGAACAATTTGTGCAGCGCTATGATCAAGTGGAATGGCTGAGCCCATGGGTTAAGCAGTGGGATGCAGCATGGATTCAACAGTGGATGATGGGGCTGGGCATTGAAACCTATATTGGTTCATCAGGTCGGGTCTTTCCTATTGAAATGAAAGCTGCGCCTTTGCTGCGAGCCTGGTTAAAACGTCTTAGTCTAGACGGGGTGCAGTTTCATTATCGACATCAAGTTTTGGACTTACAGTCCAATCAGCTAACGATTCAAAACCTTGTTGATGAATCAAGTCAAGTGCTTGGCTTTGATGCGATTATTATGGCATGTGGCGCAGTGTCTTGGTCACGTTTAGGCAGTGATGGCGCATGGCAAAAATGGCTGCAGCCTGAGAGCATTGAAACTTTTCAAGCCAGTAATGCTGGCGTGGAACGCGCTTGGTCGAAGTTTATGCAGCCTGTGTTTGGACAGCCCTTAAAGCGAGTCAATGCATGGGTCGATCAAGCCGAGCCGACCCAAGGCGATATCATCATTTCACACTATGGGCTGGAAAGTGGATTGATCTACAAACAAGTTCGAGCACTGCGTCAACAGGTGAAATCTGCTCAGCCCATGCAGCTGACTTTGGACTTATTGCCAGATCAAAGTGTTGAGCAATTGGCAAAGAAACTACAGCCTTCGAAAAAGCAGTCTTTAACCAATGTTTGGCGTAAAGCCGGTTTAGATGCGGCGAAAGCTGCGCTGGTCCGTGAACTGGTGGATAAATCTTTTTGGCATGAGCCGGCCTTACTAGCAGCGAAAATTAAACATTTAGATATTCAACTTGACGGATTTCGCCCGATAGATGAGGCGATTAGCTGCGCAGGTGGTGTGAAGCGTTCAGTCCTAAATGATGGCTTACAATTGAAGAGCAATCCTGCAGTATTTGCTTGCGGTGAAATGTTGGATTGGGATGCGCCTACTGGAGGCTATTTACTAACAGCCTGCCTTGCAACCGGTCGAGCAGCGGGTGAAGGGGTTCAAAACTATCTGGTTTCTTTGCAGAACTAAGCGCTTCAAATTGTCACAATCTTGCTGAGGAGTTGTGATATTTTGAGATGAAATTCTTCTAAGAAAGACCACTATGCGCGTACAAGAACAATATACCGGAAGCTGCTTGTGTGGAGCGGTTTGTTATGAGATCAATGGTCCGGTCGGTGAGATCATGCAATGCCATTGTTCTCGGTGCCGCAAAGCCAATGGTACAGCATTTGCGACCAATGCCCCGATTGCTAAAGCAGATTTTAAAATTGTAGCCGGTGAGCAGTTTCTGAAACAGTATGCGTCTACCGCTACCACACAGCGCTGTTTTTGTAGTGAGTGTGGTTCGCCGATCATCAGTATAAAGGCTGAAACGCCTGATTATTACCGCTTACGTATAGGCACCTTAGATACACCTCTGACGCAGAAACCAACCTGTCATATCTTTGTCGCATCCAAAGCAGAATGGGATGATATCGCAGGTGATTTACCACAATATGCTGAACGACCATAGCGAAAATCAAGATTGAGCAATCACATCAAGGGCAGGTTTGCACCCTTGATGTTAAGTAATAAGCTCGTATCGCTCTCTCATTCATCCAAGTTGAATTTGGGTGAATAGATTGCAACAGGGTTGGAAGATTAAGGCTGTCGAGTTTTTTGTAGTTCAGGATATTGTTCCTGCCAATGTCCCAATTGTTCTTGAGCATGAATAAACTGACCGAGACCTTTGACACTATCACTAGGATTTTTTAACTCGCC
This sequence comes from Acinetobacter sp. YH12128, assembly GCF_013418655.1. Classification (NCBI taxonomy): domain Bacteria; kingdom Pseudomonadati; phylum Pseudomonadota; class Gammaproteobacteria; order Moraxellales; family Moraxellaceae; genus Acinetobacter; species Acinetobacter sp. YH12128. Next base: position 100,348 of record NZ_VPBO01000008.1, read on the forward strand.
ATCGGCTGCTTGATTTTTCTCACGATAAATTTGTGATTGATTGTCCCAGTACTGATACATCAAGCCTTGAATATAACGGCCTTGCTCAGTTTTCATTTCGAGTTCTTTGAGCATATTCAGCGCCGACTGGATGTTGTCACGCTTACGCTGTGTAGCAAATTCATCGGTGAGTTTTCCTTCCTCACGCAGTTTCATCAGCTCATCTTCCATCTCATCGCTAATTTGACTAAAGCTCTCGTCATATTGTGTCAGTAGCGTTAAGTCGTGTAGATCATCTGGGGTCTTGGCAAAGTTTTTAATAGGATCACTATTCAGCTCTTTCATGATTTGATCATCGGAACTGATTTCACTATTTTGTTCCACCGTTTTTGATGATTTTTCACATGCAGTGAGTCCTAGCACCGTACCCATGAGGAAGATGACACTGAGTTTCTTTAAAGAGATTGGCAAGAGCATAATCGTGTCCTAATATGTTTTTCTAAAGATATAGACATGCGTGATATAGGGGAAATCAATGAAATCCTGTGCAGTCTTTTGGGTTGATTCAGCCACGATATTTTCAAATTGTTGTTTCAGTTTTTGTTGTTCATCCGGGCTTAATGCTGCAATAAAACTGGTGGACAATAATCGTTTGGAAACCACGTGTTCCACTGTACCATGATGCAATTGTTGAAAGGTGGTTTCGGCAATTAATTTAAATGTTTGCTGCTGTGCAAACACTTTTTGCCATTGCCCACTATGATAACGTGGTGTGTCACCTTCGAGCTCACTCAAGACATCAGCGAGTTGTTTGACCCAATTGACTTGAATATCACGTTGGTTCCAAATCAATACAAGATCCCCATTGGGAACTAAGATACGACTGATTTCATTGAGGGTTTCAGGGGTGGCAAACCAATGAAAAGATTGGGCACAAAATACCGCTGCCACAGAATGATCATGCAGTGGAATCTGATCACTTTGGGCGGCTAAAGTTGCAATATGCGGATGTTTTTTCTGCAATTGTTGCAGCATTTCATGCACAGGTTCGATCGCGGTGATATTTTCACTGAGTGGGCGAATATACTCGAGAAATTTGCCTGTACCTGAGCCTAAGTCCACCAGATGGGCTTGAGGGGCTAAAGCTAAATGTTGTTGTAGCCACGCACTGATTTCAATCGGGTAGTCAGGACGGGCTTGTTGATAGAGTTCAGCTGCAGAGCTAAAGCCTTGTTGTGCGGCAGGATGTATTGAATGTGTCATATTCTGCACTTTTTAATCTGTATGGCCTCTATAAAATAGCATATTCGGAACAAGATAAACTTTGAATGCAACAAGGAAGGAAAAGCGTGACGCAACAAGGACTGGAGCAAAGCACAATGGAAAAGCACATCATTTTTGAAGATGATCAAATTCGTGTCATTTTTCAGCCTGGCAATTCTCGTGAGCTTATTTTCTCCTTCGGTGATTTGATTACCCGTGCCAAGGGTTTGAGCATCAATGCCGAGAAGTCTTTGCAAAAATATGATTTTAATGTGATCGGTGTGATGCCGAAACAAAAATCGTGGTTTCCAGCATCGTCAATGCAACCGATGTATCAAGCCATCAAGCCGATCCTCGAACAATTTGAGATGCGTATTGCCTATGGTGGTTCCATGGGCGGCTATGCTGCCATTAAGTATGCCAATTTATTTGGATTCCATCGTGTGGTCAGTATGGTGCCGCAGTACTCCATAGACCCTGAAGACATTGTCGATACACGCTATGGCATGTTCTTTCAACCTAATCTGCATGCCAATATGCGGGTGCTTGCTGAAGACGTATCGACTACACGTGAATATATCGTGGTGTATGATCCTTATTGTCCAGAAGATCGCGCTCACTTTGAAAAACTACAGGCTTTAATTCCGCATGTGCATGTGTTACATCTGCCGTTTACAGGGCATGATGCCATTGCAGTGTTGGCGAGTTCTGAACTGTTAAATGATTTCTTGAGACATCCTTTTGATGCGCCGTATTTTTATCAAAAAATGCGTCGGGTTAAGAAAAACAGCAAATTTTATTATCGAAAAGTTATCGAAAATTTACTGACTCGCCATCGAGATGCCTTGGGTGAAATTTTAAAAAGCAATTCGTTTCAGCTTGATCCACAATTTTTTGATGCCAAACAAAAACAGACCTTATTACGGGTATTGTTTAATAACAAACAAGTCAGTGAGCAAGATCTGCAAAAGTTGGGAATCACGACCTTTTTACCTCAGGAAAATCGTAGCCTGTTACTCGACCAGTTTGATCATGGTTTAGTGTTTAACGTGATTAGCCAAAAAATTGAAAGCTATGCAGCCGGTGTGATTGCGCTGAATCACAAGTTTTTGATTCCTTTGCAGCCGAAGGGCACAGGCCTGGTATACGTACAAGTCCAAGATGAGCGTTACATGGTGGTGATGAATGACCGTCAGGTAATGAAATTGGTCTTAGCTCAAGATGAGCTTGCGACTGGTATGCATCCGATTTTAATGCAGAAATATGTGGGCTATTACACGCTGAACTATAAAGAACTGCGTTTGAGTAGTGATGAATTTGGTCAAGTCTTCTTTGTGGAAAATGCCGATGCATCTTGTCAGTTCGTGGTGCAACCCGAACAAATTTAAGCTCGACATTGGGTTGAAAATCCAAAGCTTGCTAATTTGTAGGAAGAGATTATGATGAGAGAAAGGCAGTATAAAAAACAATCATACTGCCCAAAACATCATAAGGAATATGAGGGGTATCAGTATGCATTCAACACAGATGCTTGCTGTATTATTCATCTTAGTGCTGACCATGGGTTCAGCCTATGTACAGGGGGTTAGTTCAAGCATACTGATTTTTAGCAGCAGTATGTTGTTACTTACGATACTGACCATTTATGTCATACTCAAAATTCGAAATTCACTGCAACATCATCTCGATAAACCCGCGAAATAGCGGGTTTTTTATATGCTGTTCGATTGTACTTTGGTGCATCACAGGTTTTAATCACTCACAATCAAATCTTTATAATCGGCCAGAAGGGAAGCAGCCATGAAAGCGGTATTTCTAGATTATCAGTCTCTAGATAAACAGGACTTAGATTTTAGCGGACTAGAAGCACAGTTTGATGAATTGATACTCTATCCCGCAACAACGGCTGCAGAGGTTGCTCAGCGCATACAAGGGGCTGATGTGATTATCAGCAATAAAGTACACATCAATACTGAGCACATGCAGCTCAATCCGCAATTAAAACTGATCTTGATTTCTGCTACTGGCACCAATAATGTTGACCTTGTACACGCACAGCAACAAGACATCGTGGTGTGTAATTGCCAAGCTTATGGCACCGCTGCGGTCGCACAGCATACCTTGATGTTAATGTTGAACTTGGCGACATCATTTCGACAGTATGATCGGGCGGTCCAACAGGGAGATTGGCAAAAAGCGGATCAGTTCTGCTTACTGGATTTTCCAATTATTGAGTTGGCTGGTAAGACTTTGGGGATTGTCGGCTATGGCGAATTGGGGCAAGCCGTGGCACATTTGGCTAAAGCTTTTGGCATGAAAATTATGATTGGTGCGCTACCGAATCGCCCCATGGCGGCTGAGCGAGTGGTATTTTCTGAGATGCTAGCGCAGGTCGATTTTCTGAGTTTGCATTGTCCTTTAACCGAGGAAACTCGTGATTTACTCAATCATGAAAGCTTGGCTCAAATGAAAGCATCGGCCTTTGTGATCAATTGTGCACGAGGTGGTGTTGTCAATGAATCGGCATTAGCTGAGGCATTAAAATTAGGGAGGATCGCAGGCGCAGCAACCGATGTCTTGACGGTTGAGCCACCAAAGCAGGGCAATGTGTTGCTCGACCCAAGTATTCCAAATTTAATCATTACCCCACATAGTGCATGGGGAAGCGTCGATGCGCGACAACGCATTGTGCAGCAATTGGTGGAAAATGTAGAGGCCTTTAAAGCGGGGATGGTTATTCGACAGGTCAATTAAAATCGAGTTTAAGGAATATTATTTTTGAACAAAGCTCCGTATAAATAGGAATGTCTATGCAGGTCGATCTTGCCAATAAAAAAAGTTTAAGAATATTTTGCATGCTGATTCTTTTTACCGCATGCATCACTTGGGCATGGTGCAGTTATGTACTAAATATCAGTGAAAATTATTTATTCCAGAATCCTGATTTTGAAGTTCATAAATTCATGCCGACCTTACAAGTTGTGCTGGTTTCGGTATTTTTTATTGCGCATTTCGTCTTAGCGCTTATTGATTTTTTGAATCTCTATTGGTATTGGGGGCTATGGCTTGTTGTAGTGCCTATTATTGTGGGACAGGTCTATTTTTCTGTCTTTGGAGAGGTTGCGCATATTGATCGTTTATCAGTCTGGGTTGACTATCCATTTTGCCTGTTGATGCTTATTCAAATTTGTACAGCATCGTTTGTACGTAGGGGATATCTCAAGCCTACTGCTTAATGCATTAATGCTTAATTTAATAGTTAAATTTCAGCATTTTTTCAAAAATTTAGCATTGAAGTGATGTTTGATCCGCTCAAATTCAAGTTCAGTCTTGATACTGTTTGGCATCATGATTCGTAAATAACTTTTTTCGAGTTTAAAAGGATCTTTGGTATTGGGTACAGGATTAAAGCCACCATTTGGGTAGATCAAATTTGTCTCATAGGCACGTAAAATCTGATCATTGTGAAAATAGAAACTTGTTAGGGATTGATTGGATTCACCAAAAACATAGAGGTTTATTTTGCATTGACCATCGAGTTGATACAGTGTCGCTTCATTGCCTTCAGTCGATTTGTATTCTTCGTCATCTAGCATCTCTAAGGTTTGTAATAATTTACCTTCGGCATCATGGTTATATTGGTGAGAATTGTACAATTGGGGAAAAATGGCCTGCAACTGTGGATAACTTTTTAACAATTGTGGAAAACGTTGTAAGCCAATCAAAGAGCCAACGCAGAGCAGAATACCAAGCAAGATACCAAATAAAATTCGCATTTTTTTCTCATTAATTCATTGTTTTTATAGGCATAGGTCAAAGACCAACAGCATTCAATTTTGGTTTTAAAAAAGCCCAACCAAAGTTGAGCTTTTAAATGTGGTGTTAAATTATAAATCAGTCACTGGATACGTCGTAGACGTCGAACTCGATGGATAACTACTTTGTGGATATTGATTGTTATTTTGTCCCGCATTGTTGCTTGGAGCCGTATTAATCGTGTTGCCTGAAGACGGTTCACTCAACGACTGTTGGCTGATGGGCGCAGGTTGGCTGGTTTTGCCTGTGATATTTTCACGGGTTTGCTTCAATTTTTCATTGACGTTTTGGGTGGCTTGCTGTGCGCCCTGATCAACCTGTTGTACTGTATTTTGTGTAGCTGTTTTCGTATTGTCCCAAGCTTGGTCAACCGAAGGCTTAATTTTAGAAATTCCACGTTCAGTCATTTCACCAATATTTTTAGCAGCACCGACCACGCCTTCTTGGGCTTTATAGGCCCACACATGCAATAAATTTGGATTGTCGCCATAAGGGCTCACAGGCTTTTTCGCTTGTTGCTCAGTACTTTGCGCTGCTGTTTTTTCTTGTGCCCAAAGCATGGGTGTCATGAATATTAAGCTTATGCATAACGTTGCTTTTAATGAAATCTTCACAGCTTCACCTCTGAATTTTATAGATTTTCTATCTGATGAATGGTTTTAATGCATTATAGGAAAAATTGCAGCGAAAAAAACTTGCCGTAGCAAAATCAATACAGCAAATGACAGCTTTGTACACGGTTGTATTTTGATGAAGGCAAAAAAAGGCCCACCGAAGGGTGAGCCTACTCTCTGGAGGAGAGGGTATGAAAGCCAGTTTACTTATTTGTGAGCGCCTAAGCTGGCCTCGTGTGAGCTATGTACTTCAGCTTGTGCCACAGGCGTTTGCAACTGCACATTGCTACTGCCACTCACATTGGCTTCTTGACCTTTTTGGAAATTCGCTTTGGTTTGTTGCCATTTTTCACTGGAAAATTGGCGACCTTCCTGAGCTTTTTCACCTAAATAGCTCTTGGTTTGATCAACTTTGTTGTCGACATTGCTTTTACGTTCATCAAGTTTTGCTTTGTCTTTTGCAGCTTTTTCATCGAGCTGTGCTTTGCGCTCATCAAGCTTAGCTTTATTTTGCTCAGCCTTGGCATCGATCTTGGCTTTCGCTGCATCTGACTTTTCATCTTTAGACTGTTTTAGGTCAGCCCATTTATTTTTTGCATCTTGCTTTTTGTCAGCACTGAATTCTTTGGTGTCTTGCCATTTTTCTTGGGTGAATGTTTTGGTCTTATCGACGCCTTTTTCAATTTTGTCACCGGCTGTATGCGCAGACTGATTAATGTCTTGTTTTAGATTTTGCAGTACAGACGGTTGCTGTGTTTCAACTTTCGCATTGGCTTCTACTGCGGTGTTCGCAAATAGTGGGGTGGTTGCGAATAATGCTGCGGTGATCAGTGTTGTTTTAAATAAAGGTTTCATCTTTGCATTTGTCCTCTTTTATTGAACGCTGCTGTTGCACTCAGCATTTGCGCTTTTGGAGCAGAGGACATCTTAAGAGTAAAAAAAAGCAAAAAGTGGTTTTGTGCGATAAGTCACACAATGCGATAACAGCTCAGATACGCGGAAGTTTGAAATGTGGAAACTTAGTTAAGTTAACGTAGTATTGTAATTTTATGAAAATACAGTGGCTTATATGTGATTTGCGCGTTGCTGTGGTGTGGTTCTAGTTACGATTTTCATCATAAAAAATAATGGGTTTGAACGGATTATAGTTCAAGATTCAAGGAAAAATGAAACCATACCCCCATTTGGAGATATGGTTTTTATCATTTATTCACATTGTGTAAGTGCATCTTTTGCAAAATGACCGCGTAATGCAAGGAAGTTCTTTTGTACATCCGCAGCATTTAAATCAAAATTGTGTGCTGAACTTGTGCCGTCTTTAGCAAAGGTTGCTGTACCACCTGAAATCAGGGTTAAGCCTTTAAATGACCATTGTTCAACCGATTTTGCTTCTTCTAAATTGCCTGTAAATTCAATCACGCATTTATCTACAAATTTAGTCAGTTTTGCTTTGTTATCTGTGGTATCTGGGTAGACATCAATGTTTTGAACCTCTTGTAATACACCTGTTTCAAGTTGTGGAATCGTTGGTGCAGATGTACATGCAGAAAGTGTTAGACCCGCAAGACCAGTCAAAAGGAATGCTTTCAATTTCATAAGTTTCATTCTTGTTGAGTGTTGTTGGATTGAGTATAGGGAATTGGTGAATTATTGGCTATAGGCTTAAGGTTCTAGTCTAAGATATTCATGCTATTCGATTTTACGGATCGGTAGATCTATCTGATTTTGTTTTTTATATTGGATGTATAGTAATGCCAGAATGATGATTGTATAGGTAGAAAAATAAAATCAAAAGTTGCGCTCAGCTCCTGAAAATATTAAAAATTCAGCTATGATTGGCGGGAGCATAGCAATCATGATGTATTCGATGACGGAGAGAGGTTCTTTGTTTTTATATTGAGCTTGTTTTGTGCTTACTGCTCTAAAGGTTTTTGTATTTTCAAATCTTAAGTGAGTAATTTTTATTTAAAGGGTTTTGATTGATTTATTTAAACGTGAGAATAATGTCGTGTTTGTAAGCTGAGCAATTGGGGTTTTAGATGATTTAAATCCTCATTTAATCCATATTTTTTAGCTAAAGGATCAACTAATGTTCTGACATCATGAACTCTATAAGTATGCTGAACATTCATTGATTGCGAAAAGGATTTGAGTTGTTGTCTTCTAGATACGCTGGAACAAGAATAGCGTCTAAATTTTTCTAGTAAGAAAACAAGACGGCGTTTCTCTAGTCTATTTAGATGTAATGTAACGGACGGTAGAAATTCTGAATACAGTAATGCTTCAGCCACAGGTCGAACCTCCTCAAATGTGGCAGAGGTTAGGGGCTGCTTTAATAGTTTTTTCAAAGCATTTTCAAATTCTACTTGATCCATACAATTAATCTCTGAGTTCTGACAAGATCGAAATCATGTATCTGATGTTGGATTCTAACTGTTGCGGAGTTGCATAGTAATCCATAGCATTATTCGCTGATTTTTCAAATTCTTCAAGAGTGAATTTATTTCTAAGAAATAGCTCTTTAATATCTTCTATATCGCGATCAGATAGACGAGCTAACTTGGAAACGGCTAGGTCTAGACCAGAAACTAAGTAAACCTCAACCACATGTTCTGTTACGAGAGGAATTATACGTTCATCGTAGTCAGGATCAATAGAAGCTAAGCTAGTATTGAATCCGCGGTCAAATTCTAAATTGGTTTCAAGATTATGGTTATCTAAATATTCGATATCATTTCCTTCTAGGAATAAATAAATTTCATCTTTCTTTAACTCTTTGATAGCTTCTATGTGTGCATCAATATCATTACTACCTCGAGCATTAGTGTGAATATGAAAAGCACATCCACCAAAAATAAATGCTTTGACTGCACCATGAGGTAAATCAGAATGGTTTTCTAGGATCCAATTTTCGAGCTCTGAGAAGAGCTCGAAAATTGCTAGAGCAATTGGAGAATCGCTATAGATTGTCATATTAGTGCTGTAACACTGAAATATCCGCAACTGCTGTAAATAAGCCACGCAACTGTGCAAGCATACATAAACGGTTTGCTTTCAGGTCTGCATCATCTGCCATCACCATCACACCGTCAAAGAACGCATTGACTGGCGCACGAAGTGCAGCAAGTGCAGAAAGGGCAGCAGTGTAGTCCTTCGCAGCAAATAATGGCTCAACTACAGGTGTGATTTTTGCAAGTTCAGCGAACAATGCTTTTTCAGCATCTTCAACTAAGTTTGCTTCAACGACATTTCCTTCAGGAGCAGCTTCTTTTGCAAGAATGTTTGCAACACGTTTGTTTGCAGCAGCAAGCGCAGCAGCTTCAGGTAAGTCACGGAAATGATTTACCGCATTTACACGTTTATCAAAATCAAGTGGCGATTTTGGAGAAAGTGCTTGAACAGCTTGAATCACATCTACAGCCACGCCTTGGTCTTCGTATTTCGCACGGTAACGACCTTCAAGGAATGCAACTGCATCCGCCAAAGTTTTATCGTGATCTTTAATCACATCGCCATAAGCAGCAAGTGCAAGTTTGATTAGATCTTCAATCGAAACATCTAAATCATTTTCAGTCACAAGACGCAAGATACCAATGGCTGAACGGCGTAGTGCAAACGGGTCTTTAGAACCTGTAGGCGCCTGACCAATACCAAAAATACCTGTCAATGTATCTAAACGGTCAGCAAGCGCAAGCGTTGTACCGGTCTTGGTTTTTGGTAAAACGTCACCTGCAAATTTAGGTAAGTATTGTTCACCTAAAGATTCAGCAACTTCATCATTTTCGCCTTCAATACGTGCGTAGTAAGTACCCGCAATACCTTGAAGCTCAGGGAACTCACCCACAAGTTCAGAAGTTAAGTCGCATTTTGCAAGGAGTGCAGCTTTTTCAGCATCTGCAGGGTTCGCACCTGTGATAGCCGACAAAGCCACAGCCAATTTAGCAATACGTTCAGACTTGTTCCAAAGGGTACCCAATTCAGCTTGGAATACCATATTTGCAAGTTTCTCTTTACGAGATGCAAGTGGTTGCTTTTGGTCTTGTAAGAAGAAGAATTCAGCATCTGACAAACGCGGACGTACAACTTTTTCATTACCTTCAATAATTTGAGACGGATCTTTCGACTCAATGTTTGACACGGTAATGAAGTAAGGTTGAAGTTTATTGTCGCTATTCACTAAGCAGAAGTACTTTTGGTTGTCCTGCATCGTCGTGATGAGTGCTTCTTGAGGAACAGCAAGGAAACGTTCTTCGAAGCTTGCACGAAGAGCAACAGGCCATTCAACCAAAGCAGTTACTTCGTCACGAAGGTCGCTAGGGACAATCGCAATGGCATTCACTTCATCCGCCAAAGCTTTCACTTGTTGGTCGATGATCGCTTGGCGCTCTTCAAAGTTTGCAATCACTTTTGCAGTACGCAGGGCATCAAGATAAGCATCGGCATTTGCAAGTGTAATTGCTTCAGGAGCATGGAAACGGTGACCATAAGTCACGTTACCTGCTTGGTGATCCTGAATCGTTGCTTCAATCACATCACTGTCTTTCAACAACACAACCCATTTTACAGGACGTACAAACTCAGTACGGCTTGCAGCAGAACGCATGCGCTTTGCAATTGGTAAGTTGTCTAAAGCGGCTTGTAAAATTTGTGGAAGTAAAACATCAAGGCTTTGACCTTTTACATCTTTTAAGTAGCACACTTTTTCAACTTTACCTGCTTGGAAAGTTGATACTTGATCAACTGTAATGCCTTGACCGCGCATAAAGCCTTCAAGTGCTTTAGTCGGTTTGCCTTCGGCATCAAATGCTGCTTGTTTTGCAGGGCCATCAAAACGTTTTTGTGTGTCGGCTTGCGCTGCATCAACATTCACAATTTTAAGTGCAAGGCGGCGTGGTGCTGCATAAGCTTCAATTGAATCGAATGCTAGACCTGCGTCTTTTAAGCCTTTTACCGTTTCTGCATGTAGTGCATCACGTAATTTTTTTAAGCTTTTTGGTGGAAGTTCTTCGCAGCCTAATTCGAACAATACTGTATGTTTAGACATTATTTGCTCTCCTTAGATTCTACTTTTGCTTCCGCTTCAACTTGAGCTTTGAGTTGAGCAAGGACTTCGTCACGTAAAGCAGGTTCTGCCATCGGGAAGCCAAGCTTCGCACGCGCAGCGACATAGCTTTGTGCAATAGCACGAGCCAATGTACGGACACGTAAAATGTAACGTTGACGTTCAGTTACTGAAATTGCGCCACGTGCATCAAGCAAGTTAAAGCTATGCGATGCTTTAATTACTTGCTCATAAGCAGGTAGTGGAAGTTCAGCTTCCATTAAACGAGTCGCTTCAGCTTCATAGAAGTCGAATAATTCAAACATTTTTTCAACGTTGGCATATTCAAAGTTATAGGTTGATTGTTCCACTTCGTTTTGGTGGAACACGTCGCCATAAGTTACAGTACCAAACTGACCTTTGGTCCAAACCAAATCATAAACAGAGTCTACACCTTGGAGGTACATCGCCAGACGTTCTAGACCGTAAGTGATTTCACCTGTCACAGGGTAGCACTCAACACCACCGACTTGTTGGAAGTAAGTGAACTGAGTCACTTCCATGCCGTTTAACCAAACTTCCCAACCTAAGCCCCATGCGCCAAGTGTTGGAGATTCCCAGTTGTCTTCCACGAAACGAATGTCGTGAACAAGGGTATCAATACCAATGGCTTTTAATGAATCTAAGTACAACTGTTGGATGTTGTCTGGGTTTGGTTTCAGCACCACTTGGAATTGGTAGTAGTGTTGTAGGCGGTTTGGGTTCTCACCATAACGGCCATCTTTCGGACGGCGAGATGGCTGAACATAAGCAGCATTCCAAGTTTCAGGGCCTAAGGCACGTAGGAAAGTTGCAGTGTGGAATGTACCCGCACCCATTTCCATATCGTATGGTTGAAGAATTACACAGCCTTGTTCAGCCCAGTAGTTTTGTAAGGCAAGAATTAAGCCTTGGAAGGTATCAATATGCGATATGGCGCGACTCATGGTCATCCACTTAAAATTAGATAAAAATTGTGCTCAATTATAAGGATTTTGGGGGTGTGTGGCAAAGGTTTCGCGTGAACAAGTGGGCTTTTAATGCCAGATAGAATAAAGGCACTGCGGGTTTTAAATGAAGCTGAGTATTTATTGGTAAGAATGGTAGCAATAAGAAAGCTTCATCAGTGATACTGTTGTTAACGATGATCATGCTATAAAAATACAATAAAATTTAGGAATAATAAAATTATTCAAAGACTTATGGGTTTTAAATGGTTGCATTGAAAAAAGGAAGACAGCATTCGGGTTCAGATAAAATGTTGTTATTACAAAACCATTTAGGACTTAAATGTGATGCCTATTTTCTTCGTTTTCCTGTGGGTTCAATGATTCCACCACGTCAAGACTCTGTACAATATGGGCAGCATTTTAGGTTGAATATCGTGATTAAAAAATCGAAAGCAGGTGGTGAATTTATATGTGAGCGAAGCATCATTGATTTACCAAGAGTTAAATTATTTAGACCGGATTTGTATCGGCATGAGGTTACAGAAGTGCAGGGCAGCTCACGCTATGTATTAAGTATTGGATGCGTAATCGATTAAATTTGATAGATAAAATTAATATCTTTAAGAAAATTCAGCCTGTCATTTTCAAAAAAATCCCAAATAACCAACAGGGTAATCGGTCTTTTATAACGTCTTTTGCAACTTAGGTGGCTTGGTACAGCATACGAAAATCGAATAAAAAATATCGCCGCTCAATGAACGTTTGCTATATGACTTTGGCGCGTCTATCGTTTAGAGATATTCTCAAAAAAAGAATCAAAATTCACCACTAAAAATTTAGTCGTAAAATAAAAAATGAGCCATTTAGACTCATTTTTTATCAAGGCTTTATGACTCAGATAAGCTTTTGGTTTTATTAATTACAATTTCAACCCGTCGATTTTTCTGACGACCTTCAGGATTGTCCTCACCATTAGATAGGGTATTCGGTTTAAGCGGCTGACTTTCTCCCATTCCGCTGATTTGATAATTTAAATCAATACCTTGCGCTTTAAAATAATCACGCACCGCTTCAGCCCGCTGTAACGACAGTTTTTGGTTGGCGGCATCTGAACCAATATTATCGGTATGGCCAACAATGGCAATAATGCCTTTACCTTTGCTTTTTAAGGTCTGGGCTGCTTGCTGCAACTCAGGTTCAGCTTCGGGTTTTAAATTGGCTTTGCCAAAATCAAACAGCACATCCGAACTTAAATTCACCTGAATATTAAATTCATTATGATTGGCACTTAAATCTGAACCGACAGCCGATAAATTACTGGCTTCTGCCTGAGGTTGACTTGGTTCATATGACTTCGGCTGCTGTTCTGGCACAGTCTGAGAGTTGTCTATTTCCGTGACGTTCTGTTCAGTCTGAGTAGGCGGTGGATCAGTTTTGGAATCTGCACATCCTGCAATCAATAAGCTCAAACTTGCGCTATACAGTAATGTTCTCATTAGCGTTCAACCGGTATGCCGTCAAAAGAACCTGCATTACCTAAATTGATGCTAATGGTCTTGGTGCTTTCAGGCGGCGCAGGGAATTTAAAGGTGAGTAAAATAGGTTCATAACTGGCTTTTTGGATAGCTTTATTTGTTGCATTTAAAGGTGCTGCCATCCAAATGCCAGCATCATCTTGCAGCAGTCCTACTTTTTTGGCTGTGTCATCATCAATATAATTGGTTTGTTCCAAATTGATGGATGTGCTCATAAATTCAGTGTTTCCATTTGGGGCAGGGTTAGGTTGAGCTATCACTTTTACAGTTAAAATTTTTCCAATCACCTTGACGCTTTGTAAACCTAAAGTGCCTTTACTCATGGGGATTTCAGCTAAAGTAGGTTGAGGCGCTGGTGCTTCAACTTGTGGTGCTGGTTCTCGAATAAGATTATCCCCATTTTTTGCAGTTTCAGTTGGGGCCATTTCTTGAGGTGTATTATCATTGGCTGGCGGATTGGCTTGTTGAGGTTCTTTGGAGCAGGCCGATAAACCCAAGCCAAGCACACAGAGGGCACACATTGCGAAGATATTTTTATTCATTCAGAACATCCTTTTTTCAAATATTTTTATAGGTCTTTTGACTATAGGGAATTTTAAACAGCTAGCCTGTCTAGGTTTTGTTGTAAAACGTTAATGAAATAAGAGAGATGAGCAGGTGACTGACTCGTGAGCATTATTCAGTTCTTTCGGCTTTAATTTGGATTAGATATTGTTCAGTAGAAAATTTTATAAGATAAAGGTATAAAATAAATACATCTTATAAGAGACTTCGTTTTATAATCGCCCATCTGTTCGAATAATCAATCAGGCATCTCGTGTTTCACGCAAAATCAGCTTGGCTTAATACACTTAAACCCAACTTTAAAGTTTTACCATTAAAAGATCGCATCCTATGTGGGGTAGGTGCTTTGCTTGGCTTGAGTATTTCTTCGCTGATTAGTTGGTTAGCGCTAGGTGACTTAAATGCATGGTATATCGCCCCGATGGGCGCATCGTCTGTGCTGCTCTTTGCTGTACCTGCTAGTCCTTTGGCACAGCCGTGGAATATGGTGGTCGGTAATAGTCTTGCGGCTTTGATTGGCGTGACTTGTGCGATGTATATTCCTAATTTAACCGAAGCTTTTAGTATCGCAGTTGCATTAGCGATTATCTTAATGATGACCACGGACTCATTGCATCCACCGAGTGGGGCAGTAGCGATTACCGCGGTATTGGGCGGCGAGGCTGTCCATGATTTAGGCTACGCCTTTCTTTTTTATCCAGTCCTTTTAAATTCGGTCCTCTTGATGGTGGTTGCTATTATTTATAACCGATTACTAGGTAAGCAGTATCCACAAAAATCACAAGTTAATACACGGACGACAGATCCAACACCGACACAAAAAGTGTCGATTCAACCTGCGGATATTCAGCAAGTCTTAGAACAGCAAAGTCAGTTACTCGATATCAGTGAATACGACCTACAAAAAATCATTTTAGAAGCACAGCAGTTAGCTAGTCGTCGTGGTCTAAGCCAGTTTCATTGTCGTGATCTCATGAGCCAGCAAGTGATTAGCTTGCGTGCAGAAGATGATATTCAGTCAGCATTGGAAAAGTTTAAACAAGTCAATTTGATGAGTTTGCCAGTGGTGAGTGATCTGGATCGCTTGGTGGGAAATTTGGCTTTATATGATGTAGTGGAATGGTTTAAACGTGCCGCAGACCCCAAAGCCAGTTGGGAAAATCACGTTTATCAAATTATGAATCCCAAAGTGGTGACCGTGCAGCCAGATCAACCGATTGAAGATTTGGTGCCGTATTTTGTGGAAAGATCTTTTAATTATATTCCAGTCGTTGAGCAAAAACGGTTGGTGGGAATGATTAGCCGTGCTGATATGATCGCAGCGTTATATCAACAGTTAAATCAGCAAACAAAATCTTAAGCCTTAAACTTTGATTTAAATTCATCAGACTTAAATATGGTTTTGCCAAAATGTAGGCAAAAAAAAGCTACGGAATCTTGGGGGAGAAACCGTAGCGACCAAACTGGGTCAAGGGATTTTAACGTCTGTCATCATTCACAGTACGGATAGGGTCTGAATAGCCATTGGTACGGAAAAAGTTATCTTGTGCTTTAGGCATGACTAACCATAAAACCAAGTACACCAAAATACCGGGAAAGGCTGCGCTTAAGCATGATACAAAGATAAAAATAATACGCAGTAAATTTGCGTTCCAACCAAAACGTTCAGCAATACCCCCCATCACACCAGCAATCATGTTAGAGCGGTTTGAGCGGTATAAACCAACATTGGCCATTCAGGTCTCCTTAAAAAAATAGAATAAATTTGAATATTTCCAAATTCATATTATAGAAATGGTGACAAGCTTTACGATTTAAAGGGTGCAGAAAAAAAATAAGTAAAGTTATGTAATTTGAAGAATTAGTTTGATTAGTTTGCCTTTAAAATAGCTTGAGTATTAATTAAATAACAACGATAACAATGAGATATGATTAACATATATCGCAAATATATGTATACAGCGTTGATTTTTTGATTACAATATTAAGTCAGCAAGAACTGAAAAAACCAATGAATGATTGGTCTTGGCACATTATATGAAAACATCGGCTTCACCTTTTTTGATGAAATTTGCATATCTTTCAGTGTTTGCAGGAGTGTTCAGCCTCTCTTTTATTGGTTGTAGTCCAACGCATCAACCCGCAGCGGATAAGGGTGAAAGTTCAGCATCAACTGTCGCATCGGAAGTTCAAGCGAAGCAAGATCATGGAAAAAAATTAACCCAAGTGGCAGGGCAGGCGACATTACCGAATGACGATGAAATAAAGTCAGCTCCTGTTCCTGAGCATGCCAAAATTTTTATTGGACGTTTTCATGCCAAAGTAAAATGCGATGACAGTTTTATTCCATGCCCAGAAGGCGATGCGGAGTTCATTCTTAACTTATTACCAGATGGCACGGTACACCGCAGTATTATTCAAATTGGTAAAGTGTTTGCTGAAAAAACCAATACGCCAGGCATTAATGTGAAATACCGTAAGGATACGTGGAGTGTCAATGAAGCACATACCGAGCTGGTGGTTCATCGAAAAGAAGGCGTGAATTTTTATTATCGCGTGATTAATGAAAATAAAATCACTATGGATTTAGACAAAATTCGTCAAGGTGAAGTCGATCGAAATCAGGAATTATTTTCTAAAGGTTATCCTCAGCCGCAACATGCCTATACCTTGTTGAAAGACCCAAATTAAATACTGCGAATGAAGTAAATAAAATTATAAATTGCGTTTGAGTATCGGCGTGAAATTCGTAGTTCTTGGCTAATCGAATGGAATTAGCTAAAAAAAATTGAATTATTAATACGATATAGAATTGGTGGGTTGTGTGGGGTTCGAACCCACGACCAATAGATTAAGAGTCTACTGCTCTACCAACTGAGCTAACAACCCTGAGAAAATTTTAAAAGAGCATTTTAAAATTTTAGCAAGATAAACGAAGCACGTAGTTTTGAATACTAGGGAATATTTGTTATCTAAAATTTTTCAGGTCAAATACTTCATCTAGCAAGACAAGAATGATACTTCGCAACATCGCTATAGCAAAATTTCGAGAATGGCGAATCAAAACCAATAATGGTGATGGTTTGTCTTGGTCGGAACCTGCAGGTTTCTTTTTCTTCAACTGCCGGAAGAAAGAAGCCCTAAGAAAGAATGGTGGGTCGTCCGCGACTCGAACGCGGGACCAATAGATTAAAAGTCTACTGCTCTACCAACTGAGCTAACGACCCTTAGGGGGTATGCACAAGATTGTAATCTAAAACTGGCATTTTAGAAAGATGGTGGGTCGTCCGCGACTCGAACGCGGGACCAATAGATTAAAAGTCTACTGCTCTACCAACTGAGCTAACGACCCATCTTGTGGTATCGAAGGAAATGGTGGGTCGTCCGCGACTCGAACGCGGGACCAATAGATTAAAAGTCTACTGCTCTACCAACTGAGCTAACGACCCATTTCGCTTGATGGTGCGTATTGTAGCAAGATCTGCTTCAAGCGCAAGTAAAAAATCATAAACTTGCTTGTGTTTGATTATAAATACAACAAACTTGCTCATTTTGACGGGTGATTGTCGTCAAAATGAGCAAGTTTGATTTAGAAACGGTATTGATAGGCCTGAATATTGTTATAAATTTCAGGGGTCAAGTCACAATAAGCGCTCGCATTCGGCAGTAAAACCAAGATTCGCTCATCTGTTTGCTTAGGATCAAAGGCTTGTTCTTTCAGCTTGTTTTTTTGGTATTTAAACGTACCTGTGGTTTCGACTTTTTTCTGTACACGTAAAAATACCGGTACAGCATACGTTGGTAAGCATTTTTTAAATTGCAGAACCATTTCACTACAATCTTGTTCGTTGAGTTCGGCACCATCGGTGAGTGTGATGGCAGCCATACCTGCACGGCCATTGGTATCTGGAATTTCTACGCCATAAACCACAGCTTCAGCAATTTTATCGTACTCACTCACCATGTTTTCAACTTCAGTGGTTGAGACGTTTTCACCTTTCCAGCGGAAGGTATCGCCTAGACGGTCGACAAATTGAGCATGTCGGAAGCCAATGTCACGGACCAAGTCGCCAGTATTGAAGTATGAATCACCATGCTTGAACACATCTTTCATAATGACGGATTTGTTTTTTTCCGTGTCGGTATAGCCATCGAAAGGTGAGCGACGGGTAATTTTACCGATGAGTAAGCCGACTTCGCCTTTTTTCACTTTAATGCAGCGACCTTTAGCATCATGTACAGCTTCATTTTTTTCTTTATCAAACTGAATAATGGCATAAGGCGTTGGTGAAAAACCAACAGTGTTATCGAAGTTAAACACATTACTAAAGCCGACGTTGCCTTCACTTGATGCATAGAGTTCAAGGACTTCTTCGACCCCAAAGCGTTCTTTAAACTTATCCCAAATGTTTGGTCGCATGCCGTTACCAATCATTTTTTTCACACGATGGCCTTTTTCAAGGTCTGAATGTGGAGCATCCATCAAATAGCGGCAAAGTTCGCCCACATAGCCAATGGCTGACGCATCAAACTTTTGTACATCTTTCCAAAACGATGAGGTGGAAAACTTGCGACGCAGGGCAAGAGTGGCACTACCGGCAATCACCCCACACCAACAAACTACAGTGCCTGTAGCGTGATAGAGCGGCAAAGTTACGTACATCACATCATCTTTATTCAGATTAAGGACGTGACCATATGTTCCATAAGCCAAAGTCCAACGGCTGTTGGTGAAAATCACCGCTTTAGGTAAGCCTGTTGTCCCAGAGGTGTAGATATAAAATAGGCCGTCTTTGCCTTTTACGCTTGCAGTGGTTGGCGTGTTGAATTTTGGAAATTCATCAATCGCTACTGCAAGGTTTAAAAAGCCTTTAGGTGCTTTACCGGCATCTACACGGGTGGCCTGATCTGCGAACCAATGTAAACGATCTGCAGCCACACTGAGATCATTACGAATCTCTTCTACGGCTTGACGGCATTCTTCGCCCACAATTACCGCAATTGGGTTTACTAAGTTGATACTGTGTGTCAGGACTTTGCCGACTTGTGAGGTGTTGACCAAGGCACTAGTGACGCCAATTTTGGCTAATGCCACGATAGTTGCCACGAGTTCAGATCGGTTCTCGATCATCACTGCAATCACATCACCTTTTTTTGCACCGAGTGCTAGGTAATAGTGACCAATTTGATTGGCCCATTCATTTAATTCGTTATAGGTATATTTTTGCTCTTCAAAATAAAGTGCATAACCTTTGGGATTACGCTTTACGGCTTTTTCAAATGCAATTCCTAAGCCTGCGGAAGTATTTGGGGTACGTAAATAGGCTTGCTTTAGACCACTCAACAGGTTGGGTACTTTGCTAATGAACGCGGGAATTTTTGCTGCAACATCAGCAATCCCAATAAGGTCGTGTTGTGTAGTTTGGCTCATGTGAATCCTATTTATTTTTCGTAATCCGATACGGTCTATTTCTTTGCAATGAAATTTGCAGCAAATTCTACAATTGTCTTTTAATCGTTTCGATCTAGTGCAATCAACCTAATTTGACAAAAGTATCAAAAAAAAACCAGTCACCGAAATGACTGGATTTTTTTATTCACCTGCAAAATAGCAAATTACTGCTCAGTTGCGGTGTTTGCTTTTTTCGGTGGACGACCGCGAGGACGACGAGGGCGTGCAGGTTTTTCACCTTCAGCGGCCGAGTTCTCGTCTACAGGAACCTCAACTTTTTGTTCCGCTTCAACGGCTTGAGCTTTTTCTTCTACTGGTTTAGTAGGAGCTTCAGACACTTCTTCCGTCTTTTCAGGCTGCGCACTCACATCCAGTTCAGCTTGAACGGGTGTCGGTACTTCAGCTTGAGCGGGCACAGGTGCTTCAGTTTGAACTGCAACGTCGGATACATTGGCTTCAACTGTAGCAGCTTTAGCTTCTGCAACTACAGGCGCCTCAACAGCAGTGTCTGCGACAGGCGTAGCTTCCACCTCAGCATGTGCTTTTGCTTGGTCGTGTTTCGCTTGTTCAGCGGCAAGTTTAGCAAGGCGACGACGCTCGCGTGGGTCATTAGCAACACGTTTATCTGACACAGGCTTTGGTGGTGTCAAATCCAACATTGGCGCTGGTTCAGCTTCAGGTGCAGCTTTTGCAACTTGAACATCACGAGTGACGGGCTTTTTCTCTACAGCTGCTTCAGCTGCGGGTGTAGTCAAAGTCGCGGCATATTCTTCCGTGAATTTTTGCAATGCACGGTTGAATGTTGGAATTAAGCCAAATTGCTCAATCAGTACAGAGCAGTCTTCACCGTATACATGCTTAATCAAGCTGCTTACAGTGTATTGACTTAGTGTCGGCACTTGAGATGGCGCAATTTTCGGAGCCTGTGCTTGTTGAGCACGAGCTTCACGCTGTTCGCGGCGGCGTTGACGTGGGTCATTGCTTGCACGAGACGGTTTTTGCTGTGCATGCTGTGGTTTATGCGCTGCTTCTTTTGTTTCAGTCGCAGGTTTTTCCACTTTTGCTGCTTCAACGACAGCGGCCTTTTCGACAACTGGGGTTTCTATAGTTTTTTCAACTGCTGGAGCAGTATTTAGTGCTACGATTTCGCTTTGAGCTTGATCAACATTCACCACAAGTGCTGTTGGCATCACGTCTTGACGTGGTGCATCAACAACTTCAACTTTAGGTTGACGTTGATTGCGGTTTTCAGGTTGTTGCTCAGCTGCAACTTCCTGAGCAATCGCTTGCTCGTTCAATACGCTTTGATCGCGGTGGCGATTTGGGCGATTTGGACGTTGTTGGTTGTTGCGGTCGCGACGCGGAACAGACTGCGGTTGTTCATTGTTTTGAACATCTTGCTGCACTTGTTCGTTGTTGTGTTGACGGCGTGAGTTACGACGGTTTTCACGTTGGTCTTGACGGTTGTCTTGGCGCGGTTCTTGACGTTCAGAACGTTGCTCTTGGCGTTCGTTTTGACGTGCTTCGTTATTACGCTGTTCTTGACGGTCTTGACGTGAAGGTTGTAACACTTCTTCATGAACTTGATGCAGTTGAGCTTCTTGTTCACGTGGTTCTTTATGCTTAGTACGCTTTTTATTGTGACGTTTTTCTTCACGTTCAGCTTTTTCTGAATGGCTGTCACGTTCTTGTTTGTGCACAACAGTAGAAGGTGCAAGGTAAGCATTATTATCTGCGACAACAGCAGGCGCTGCCGATGTAGGGGTAATTTGACCAAACTGGCCACGGCTTGCAGCACCGCCATTCACCATTTGTTCAATTGCAGCAGCAGCATTGTTTGCAGTGCGAGACTGGTCAACGGTTGCAGCTTGTTTTTGAACAAATAAGTTTTCTAACCATGCACATGGACTAGATGATGCAGCAGGAGCTGCAACTTGTGCAGGTGCTTGTTGAGCAGCAACAGGTTGTTGCTTATTCTTTTTGTGGCCTTTTTCTTGTTGTTGTACAGGTGCTTGTTGCTGAGCAGCAGCGGCCTGTTCTTCACCTAAATGCCACTCAGATGCTTCGTAACCCAATTCTTTTTCACTAGAACGTGTTGCTTCAGTGCGTTCATAGCTTGTCGGTGCAAAACCTTCAGGGTTATACGAAATTTCGTAATGTGGTGTTTCAAGGTGAGGGTGTGGAAGTACGGTCACACGAACATTTGAAGTTTGCTCAAGATATACAAGGCTGTGACGCTTTTCATTCAATAGGAATGCAGCAATTTCAACAGGCACTTCAACTTGAACTTCACCATGACGTTCGCGTAGCGCAATTTCTTCCACTTTACGCATAATTGAAAGTGATAAAGAGCGTAGGTCACGTACCATACCTGTACCATGACAGCGTGGGCACACATAACCTGTGGCTTCTTCAAGCGATGGACGTAAGCGTTGACGGCTCATTTCCATCAAACCAAAGCGTGACAATTGACCGAATTGGATACGTGCACGGTCGCTTTGTGTTGCTTCACGAAGTTTAGCTTCAACCATACGTTGGTTACGGTCTTTGGTCATGTCGATGAAGTCGATCACAACTAAACCACCGATATCACGTAAACGTAATTGGCGAGCAATTTCTTCTGCAGCTTCAAGGTTGGTATTTAGCGCTGTATCTTCTACATCGCTACCACGTGTTGATTTTGCAGAGTTAATATCAATTGAAACCAATGCTTCAGTTTGGTCAATCACAATTGAACCACCAGAAGGAAGTTTTACTTCACGTTCATAGGCCGTTTGGATTTGACTTTCGATACCAAAATGAGCAAATAACGGTTCATTTAAAGTATAGGTTTTTAATTTGTCGATTTGACGTGGCATCACCGCTTTAACAAAGTTATAGGCTTCGTTATACGCTTGCTCAGAGTCAATCAGAATTTCAGCAACATCATCACGTAAATAGTCACGGATCGCACGTGTAACCACACCGGCTTCTTGGTGAACCAACATTGGTGATGGACCTGAACTTGATGTGCTTTGGATTTGTGCCCAAAGGTCAAGCAAGTGTTGAAGGTCAAGTTGGAGTTCTTCTTGAGAACGACCAATACCAGCAGTACGTACAATCACGCTCATGCCACGAGGGACATTTAAAGACGCCAACATTTCTTTCAATTCTTCACGAACTGAACCTGAAATTTGACGGCTAATACCGCCACCTTTCGGGTTGTTTGGCATCAAAACCAAATAACGACCAGCAAGTGAGATAAATGTAGAAAGGGCAGCACCTTTATTACCACGTTCTTCTTTTTCCACTTGAACTAAAAGCTCAGTGCCTTCAGTGATCAATTCGCGGATGTTTGAAGTTTGGCGAGGATCTGCTTTGTAATAAGAATTAGCGATTTCGCGCATCGACAAGAAACCTTGACGACCTGCACCGTATTCAACAAATACAGCTTCTAAAGACGGCTCTACGCGAGTCACATGACCTTTATAGATATTCGATTTTTTTTGTTCACGGGTACGATTCTCTAAGTCAAAATCGTAAAGACGCTGACCAGTGACAAGTGCAACGCGAATTTCTTCGGCATGTGTTGCATTAATCAACATACGTTTCATGGGTGTAACACCTAATAGTGATACACAGAAGAACATCGCCTGACTCGTAGCGAGCATCAGATAGCATGGATCAAGTTGCACAGATCGAAAAACATCATCTGTGCATGTGTACCGACCTTCTTTGGGTGGGCAACGGTTTTTGATTCACGTATTGATGATGGCAATACGGCTTCAATCTTTTAAACGATTAAAGTCACCTGAACGCGTTTCACTGGCGGACAAACGGTGCATTGGATGTGAGTAACTTTCACTGTCACATTGCTCGAAGAGCATCCATTCATATCTGATAGAGCGTCTTGATACGGAATTATCATCGTACCTTTACAAACTGTGCAGATCCAATGCATCAAACGTTGTGGCCTGAACACGATTTCCAGGGAGCGACTGGTCTGATGTGTATCAGTTTACGTTTAAAAACCAACCTTGGTTGGCACATATTTTTTTGGGGCAAACTGTTTTATGTACCTACGGCACAATTAAACGCAACAGTTTGCAGTTTTGCCGATATAATAAGCCTTCGGCGTCGGCATAATTCTTTTGGGACCTTTCCGAGCTAAATGAGTAATTGCTTGAAAGTTCAATGACAGTAAATACTGAAATGAATCAACTTTTACTCAGTTACGGTGGTTTCCGTGCGCTGACTATATCAAACCTTGCATCATCTGCCTATGGGCTAAGCTTATGTTTCTTGCGAAAAGTATAGCTTGAATGATCAGTTTTTAATCAATTTTAGTATTTTTTTAGGTCACAGTAACTGTATGAATTCTACGCAAGAATGGCAAAGCGTCACCTGGTTTGAAGTGGACGAGCATCAGGCGGGTCAACGTATTGATAATTTCCTGTTTAGTCGTCTTAAAGGTGTGCCTAAAAGTCGCATTTATCGTCTGATTCGTGAAAGCCAAGTTCGCGTCAATAAAAAACGTGTCAAAGCAGAAACCAAACTCAATATTGGTGACCAAATCCGTGTTGCCCCAATTCGCTATGAGCAAAAAGATGAGTCTGCGGTTCCCGTATCGGACAAAGTCGCGCAAAGCTTACTGAGCCGTGTGGTGTATGAAGATGAAGGCTTAATGGTGGTAAACAAACCTTCTGGTATTGCTGTTCACGGCGGTAGTGGTGTGGCGTATGGCTTGATCGAAGGTTTACGTGCCGCTACAGGGAAGAAATACCTAGAGCTGATTCACCGAATTGACCGCGACACTTCTGGTTTGGTGATGATTTCGAAAAAACGTAGCGTGTTAAAAAGCCTGCAAGACATGTTGCGTGAGCACAAAATCCAAAAAACCTACGCTGCTGTGGTGAAAGGCGTGGTGAGTTTGGATAAACAGCTGATTGATCAGCCTTTGCATCGTTATGAATTGGCGAATGGCGAGCGTCGTGTACGTGTATCACCTAAAGAAGGTAAAGAGTCGAAGACACTGTGGAATGTGAAAGAACGTTTTATGCATGCCACATTGGTGTATGCGTCGCCACTTTCGGGCCGTACCCATCAGATCCGTGTACATGGTTTAAGTATTGGTCATCCATTGGTGGGCGATGAAAAATATGGTCATGAAACAGAATACCGTGGTCCAAAGCCACGTCGTTTATGTCTGCATGCCATGCGTTTAGAAATTCCGGGTTACCAAACCATTGAAGCGCCCTTGCCAGAAGATATGCAAAGCCTTGTGGCGCAGCTACGCGCGCAAAAAGCCGACAAAGTGGTGAAGTCTTCAGAAGATGACGAGTAAGTTTTAAATACGAGACTTCTCTCCCTGAGCAGGACTGCTTCGTAAGTTTTCTTTCTCCCTCTCCTTTAAGGAGAGGGCCGGGGTGAGGTAAATAAATTGATGCACTCCAGAATCTGAATTACCAAACACTGAATCAAATCTAGGAAAACGTATGAACTCAGCTGTAAAACTAGTCATTTTCGATTGGGATGGCACTTTATTTGATTCTGTGGGTCAAATTGTAGCGAGTTTAAAATTTGCAGCAGATCAATATTCACAGCCGCTGACTGATGCTGATGCGAAAAGTATTATTGGTTTAGGTCTGCCGGAAGTTGCACAGCGTTTATTTCCGACGGTTCCTGAATTGCACAGCGAAATTTTGCAAAGCTATGCCGATCACTATGTGGCCCATTCCAAAGGGGATATGTGGTTTGATGGTGTCGCTAACATGTTGCAGGAATTACGCGATGCCGGTCTACAATTGGCTGTTGCAACAGGAAAAAGCCGTAAAGGGCTAGACCGTGTCTTGGCTCAAACGCAAAGTCATGAATTGTTTCGTGCGACACGTGCAGCCAGTGAAACCAAATCTAAGCCAGATCCGTTGATGTTGGCAGAAATTTTGGCGGAAACGGGACTACGTGCCGATCAAGCCATTATGGTCGGTGATACGTCGTATGACTTGGAAATGGCACTGAATATTCAGATGCCACGTGTAGGCGTGAGCTATGGAGTGCATACTGTAGAAACACTCCAGTGTTTTCAACCCTTACATATTGCACATAGCGTAGGTGATTTGACTGAATTTCTACTAGAACACGTGAAATTACGTCTAGCTGTATAGTTTTAGATACAAACGAGTAAAAAGGGTGAAACTGGTTTTCACCTTTTTTATTGCCAATCATAGGGGGTAATACATCATTCATCTCTTTTGAGAAGTATTGAACTGAATTATTTTAAAAAACTGATAACACTAGATTTTTTAACAATAACAAGCGGTCCTCAAGCTGATTTATCTGTGTAGTTTGGCGCGACTATTTGCTTTTTTAGCACAAGCCAGGATAGGGTTTTGTTTGAATTTTATGATTTATCTTGTTGTTATTTATTGAATTATTTTTATTTGAAGAAAGTGGCGTACTTAATTTATCATAATTGAACATTGTTATTCGGGTATTAGGCTGACGCTAAAATAATCTTTCAATCTTATCTTTTAGTCGTATAAGCCAAGTTTTTTGGTCGAGATTCAGATTTAAGGACGAAAAAAATAGTGAATTTTATTTAATTATTTTGACTTAAGTTTTTGAATATTAATAATAAATAATGATTAATTTATAGCTAATAGCTATAGTCATAAATAAAATAAGTATTGGTATTCACTTTCTAAAATCTCGATGCTAAATGCATCTAA
This sequence comes from Acinetobacter sp. YH12128, assembly GCF_013418655.1. NCBI lineage: Bacteria > Pseudomonadati > Pseudomonadota > Gammaproteobacteria > Moraxellales > Moraxellaceae > Acinetobacter > Acinetobacter sp. YH12128. The sequence continues at coordinate 126,308 of NZ_VPBO01000008.1, forward strand.
ACATAACGTGTAGTATGTCAAGTGAAATGCTTTAGGCGAATCCTGACATGACTTTCATCACTTTGATTTTGATGGTGATCGGGATGAAACACGTTGTGCATCCAATTTTTGCAGTTTAAGGAAACATTGATGTCGAATTCTGCTGTTGTTGAATCAGTTGCGCAAGCATTACGCGATGCGGAAGTAAATCAGGCTGCGATTGCACCGATCCGTCCACAACTTGGTGGTGAAAGTGCTGATGTAGATATTGCTTATGCCGTTCAAGAAGTGAATACCAAACGTGCGGTGGCAGAAGGTCGTCGCCTTGTAGGTCGTAAAATTGGCTTAACTTCAAAAGTTGTACAAGCGCAGTTAGGCGTTGATCAACCTGACTTCGGTATGTTGTTTGCTGACATGGCGTATGGCGATGGTGAAGAAATCCCTGCTGGTTTATTGATTCAGCCAAAAGTTGAAGCAGAAATTGCTTTGGTGATTAACCAAGATTTGACCAAAGAAAAACACACCTATGCAGACATTATGAGTGCAACAGAATATGCACTGCCTGCCATTGAAGTGGTCGATAGCCGTATCGAAAACTGGAAAATCTCGTTGATTGATACTGTGGCAGATAACGCATCTTCAGCAGGTTTTGTACTGGGTTCTAAGCCTGTAAAACTTGCAGATCTTGACCTTGTAAATTGCAAAATGGTCATGACGCGTGGTGAAGAAGTAGTTTCACAAGGTGTGGGTAAAGCATGTCTTTCTAACCCATTAAATGCAGCAGTGTGGTTGGCTGACGAAATGGTTCGTCGAGGTCGTCCATTGCTTGCAGGTGACATCGTATTGACCGGTGCTTTAGGCCCAATGGTTGTGGCAAATCCTGGTGATGAATTCAAAGTTGAAATTGAAGGCTTTGGTTCTGTGACTGCAGCATTTGCAGCGAAATAAGCTTGGGTTTTACGGAATTTTTAAGAGTACACATTCATGAAAAAGATTAAATGTGCATTGATCGGTCCAGGGAACATTGGTACTGACTTGCTTTACAAACTTCAACGCAGCGAATTTTTAGAACCAGTATGGATGGTCGGTATTGACCCAACGTCTGAAGGTTTGGCTCGCGCTGCAAAAATGGGTTTGAAAACCACTGCCGAAGGCGTAGATGGTTTACTTCCACACGTGCTTGAAGACGAAATTAAAATCGCATTTGATGCAACTTCTGCTTATGTACACGCTGAAAACAGCCGTAAGCTGAACGAGCTTGGCGTGTTGATGATTGACTTGACTCCAGCTGCAATCGGTCCTTACTGCGTACCACCTGTCAACCTTGAAGCATTGCTTGAACAAGGCGAAGTGCCAAACGTCAACATGGTGACTTGTGGTGGTCAGGCAACTATTCCTATGGTTGCAGCGATTTCTCGCGTTCAGCCTGTGAACTATGGTGAAATCATCGCGACTGTATCGACTAAATCAGTAGGTCCAGGTACACGTAAAAACATTGATGAATTTACTCGTACGACTGCCGGCGCTATTGAAAAAGTGGGCGGTGCGAAACAAGGTAAAGCGATCATCATCATTAACCCTGCTGAGCCACCACTGATGATGCGTGATACTGTTCACTGTCTTGTTGAAGGTGAACCAGATCAAGCAGCAATCACTGAATCTGTACATGCGATGATTCTTGAAGTTCAAAAATATGTACCAGGTTACAAACTTGTAAATGGTCCTGTATTTGACGGTAACCGTGTTTCAATCTTCTTAGAAGTTGAAGGTTTAGGTGATTATCTTCCTAAATATGCAGGTAACCTTGACATCATGACTGCGGCAGCTGCACGTACTGCAGAAATGTTTGCAGAACGCGTATTAAACACTGCTGAAGCTTAAGGAATACCAAAATGTCTAAGATTATTATTAATGATATGACTTTACGTGATGGTATGCACCCGATGCGCCATCAAACTACACCTGAACAAATGGTTGCCATTGCAACTGCTTTGGATGATGCAGGTGTACCTTTAATCGAAGTTACGCATGGTGACGGCTTAGGCGGTAACTCTGTGAACTATGGTTTTGCAGCAGCAACCGATGAAGAATACCTAAAAGCGGTGATTCCAAACCTGAAACAGGCGAAAGTATCTGCACTTTTACTTCCTGGTATTGGTACGGTTGACCATTTGAAAATGGCACATGATGTAGGCGTATCAACCATTCGTGTAGCAACACATTCAACAGAAGCGGATGTGTCTGAACAGCACATTACCGCTGCGCGTAAACTGGGCATGGACACTGTGGGCTTCTTGATGATGGCGCACATGGCATCTCCAGAAAAACTACTGGAAGAAGCGCAAAAAATGGTGTCTTACGGTGCGAACTGTATTTATGTCACTGACTCCGCAGGTTATATGCTGCCACAAGACGTGACTGACCGCGTGGGTATTTTACGTGCCAACCTGGCTTCAGAGATCGAAATCGGTTTCCACGGTCACCATAACTTAGGTATGGGTGTTGCGAACTCTGTTTCAGCGGTTCAAGCTGGTGCAACGCGTGTCGATTTAGCTTCTGCAGGTTTAGGTGCAGGTGCCGGTAATACTCCACTTGAATTGTTTGTTGCGGTTGCCAACCGCATGCAAATGGAGATAGGTGTGGACTTGTTTAAAGTGCAAGATGTTGCGGAAGATTTAATCATTCCAATGATGACACATCAGATCCGTGCTGACCGTGATGCAGCAACTTTAGGTTATGCCGGTGTTTACTCATCATTCTTGTTATTCGCGAAACGTGCTGAAGCGAAATATGGCGTGTCTGCGCGTGAAATTCTTCTTGAGCTTGGTCGTCGTGGTACTGTTGGTGGTCAAGAAGATATGATCGAAGATTTGGCATTGACCATGTCGAAAGCCAAAGAAGCCAATGCTTAATTTGCTTTAAATCAAAAAGCGCCCGAAATGGGCGCTTTTTTTATGTCTGAAGTGGCTGTGTTGGTTTGAGATGGGCTTGAGATTACGTTGAGATTGATTTGAGGCATGAAAAGTGGATTGAAATAAGAAATGTCTTACGAACCAATGGCTGATTTCGAGCAGCCATAGTAGTAAAATTTAACTTTAAGTTGTTGATGATTATATAAATTAAATATCATGTTATATCTAAATTTTATAACTAAAATAAGGATAAATCTCAGCAAAAAACTTTGATTAAACTTAAAAGCAATTAATACAGCGTATGTAATTGCGAAAAATAAAAAACTTTCTATTTTACGTTAATAAAACATGGGGTTAATTTAATCAGTCGTTCTAAATAATAAAAAAGAGTTATTGTTTTAATCTCTAAGGAAAATAAGCAGAAATCGCATCCTAAGTTCAAGTCGTACAAAAGCCTGATAAACCTTAATACTGTAGTCGGATTTTTTTCCAAGGTATTGTTGAGCATGATGATGTCATAGCTTAATTTGATCACTAGGAATAAGCCATGCGTCGTCAAAATTTATGGATAGCAATTCTTGCTGCGACAGCAACATTAGGAACATCTGCAACTTATGCGGACTTTGTTGACGACAGCCAAGTACAATTGAAATTTAAAAACTTCTACTTAGACCGTCAAATTAAAGAAAATCCGGCGGGTAACTGGGGTTCGTGGTCACAAGGCATTACTTTAGATGCGAAATCGGGTTATCACGATATTGGAGGTGGAATCCAAGTTGGTGCAGACCTTTTGGTACAGCACGCATTTAAATTGAATGCTCGTGATAAAAACCCAGACTGGATCTTGCCGCATGATGGTAAAAAATCTAAGGATGAATTCGGTAAGGTGGGTGCAACCCTAAAAGCGAAGGTATCTAAAACAGAACTTCGCGTAGGTGAATTATTGCCGATTTCACCAGTTTTGACCTATGATCCAACTCGTCAGTTAGTGACCACCTTCAGTGGTGCTTGGTTAGAGTCAAAAGATTTAAAAGATACCAAATTGACTTTGGCTTATGTGAACGGCATTAACAACCGTTATGACAACCAATTCCGTGATTTGACATTATTTACTTTAGGTCAACCAGGTGGTCATGCAGATCAAGGTCTTGAATCTGACGGCATGATTATCGCAGGTGTGGATCATCAATTTACCCCTGAACTTTCAGCAGGTTATTGGTTTGGTGATGTAAAAGATATTTATCAGCAGCATTATGTAGGTGCGGCATACAAAACCAAATTGGGTGAAAATGCTAAATTAGATAGCCATGTACGTTACTTCGATACAGCAGATTCAGGTAGCAGCTTATATGGTCATTTAGATAACCAAGCATTATCTGCTAGTGCAAAAGTGAATTATGGCGCGCACACTGTTGGGTTGAACTACCAGCAAATGATGGGGGATAGTGCATTCCCAACATTGGGTGGTTGGGTTCCAGGTGCTTATTTGTCGAACTGGGGTGTAGCAACCTTCACTCAAAAAGATGAAAAATCTGTAGGTGTAAATTACAACTATGATTTCTCAGGATTGGGTGTGAAAGGCTTGAATGCAACTGCGGTGTATTTCACTGGTTGGGATGCTGAGGTGAAAGGTGTGAAAAACCAAGACTCAGATGAGCTTAATTTGATTGTTAATTACACGGTACCTGAAGGTCAGTTAAAGGGTTTAGGTGTACAAGCCATGTATATCGATGCAAACTTCGACTACAAGTCTGACTTGCAAGAATACCGTGTGGCAACAACTTATACCTATAAGTTCTAATTTCTCAGGATAAAAAAGAGGGAAGTGGATTCATTGCTTCCCTTTTTATTCGCTGGTTTATTTAAAAAAGAAATACCTCAAAGATTTTATGGATATATTTTTGAGTTATGTATTTAAAAACAATAACTTAAATTATAGTCTATTTGTTGTTTATGATCGTAAATATGTATCAGTTAGCAGTGGCTGAACAGGTAATATGAGACTGTAAAAACCACAAAATCCAAAAGAGTCCCCCTTGTGTTTAAATCCGTTATGGATTGAAACATAAGCTCTACGCAATACGAGGAGCATGTATGAGCACTGTTCAGATTCCTGACTATACAACTGATTCATTCTTTGGTTTAGAAGATAAATGGATTGAAACTGCTGAAGGCGAATTAACGCATTACCACGAAGTGGGTGAAGGCACACCAATTCTATTTTTACACGGTTCAGGTACAGGTGTATCTGCTGCGGCAAACTGGTGGTTAAACCTTCCACAAATTGGTGAACAAGCTCGTTGTATCGCTATCGATACGATTGGCTATGGTCAAACTGTTGTTGCACCGAATACTGCTTATGGTATCCGTGCTTGGGTTGATCACGCTGTACGTACGTTAGATGCCCTAGGTATTGAAAAAACTTGGTTAGTGGGTAACTCACTCGGTGGCTGGTTAGCATTCCAAATGGCTTTGGACTATCCAGAACGTGTATTGGGTATCGTGTCTATGGGTACAGGCGGTGCTAAACAAACTGCAGCACTTAAAGCACATGCAAACCCTGTATTAACCGAAGAAGGCATCAAGAAAACCTTGTCTATGTTTGTTGTAAACAAAGACTTGATCACAGACGAATTGGTAAAAGTACGTTTCGCTTCTGCTGCAAATGACTATGCATCAAATCGTTTGATGGATGTTGTTGGCGCACGCGACCGTGACCGTTTCGAATTCCCACTCGACTTTGAAAAAATGAAAGACATTACTGTGCCAGTATTGTTGATTCACGGTGTACAAGACGTGGTGATTCCAGTATCTCGTACGTGGGATATTTTGAACACAGTTCCAAATGCGGATGCGCATATCTTTAGCCAATGTGGTCATTGGTCACAAGTTGAAAAAGCAGAAGAATTCAACACCGTGATTAAAGATTATTTAAAAGCGCGTGGTGTGTAATTTCTTGTCACTGACATGAAATTCAAAAAAAGGATGGTTTTGCCATCCTTTTTTTTATATAAATCTTTTGAAAGAAATACTTTAAATGAGTGTTATTCTCATTAATGGGTCGACAGTGTACGGTCTAAATCAGTAAAAAGGCATAAAATAAGCTCATCTAAATGGTTGGGGAAGGGGAATTATTTATTAGACTTAAGTTGTAAATCGGCATTTTTTAGCAATTTTTATCAATGTCTAAACTAAAATTTATAAGTTATTTTCCATCAAGTCGATATGCATGATAGATAAAATGCGTCGATTAAAACATTTAAACGATTAAAAAAGCGACTTTTTAGCCATAAAAAAAGCACCATTATTCATTTTAAAAATAATGGTGCTATATCTATAAATTATGACTTGGCGAAAATTAACGCTGTTCGCGATTGATATCGAGATAAAAAACTTTGGTTAGCAGTTCAAGGAATTTATCTACAGCCACAGAACTCGCCGTTTTTCGGTAACTTACATACAAGTCTAGATACGGTAATTCGACATCTAAAGGACGAATCACAGTATTGTTCATGGTCAATGGCGCGATGTATCCCGGTAGGATCGTGCAGCCTAAGCCCATGCCGATGGAGTTAATGTTAAACAGGATATTGTCGGCTTTTTGCACGATATTAAATTGAATATCATGGGTCGAAGCAAAGTCCAAAATGGCTTCATGCAACGTGCCAGATTGTTCACGTGCAGGAATGATAAAATCAATCCCATTCAATGCTTTAACTGGAATGCGCTCGTACTTCGCTAAAGGGTGATCTTTGGGTAAAATAAAGATCAGCGGTTCACGCAGTACAAACTGACTTTCAATTTCGTCGCTGTGGAAGTTATTGCGGGTAAAAGTGATGTCCAGTTCACCTTTTTGCAGCAATTTCATCTGATCACGGTTATTTAAACTGAGTAATTCAATCTTGAGTTCTGGGTTCTGAACACGTAAATTTGGCAGCACATAAGGGAAGATTTTCATCTCTGCGACAGGGACAAAACCAATGCGCAGCATCTGCTGTTTGGCTTGTGAAACCTGACGTGCCATCGCCACGGCCTTGTCTGCTTGAGCTAGTGTCAAACGTGCTTGTTCTAGAAATACGGCACCTTCTTCTGTGAGCTCAACTTTACGTTTAGTACGGTGCAACAGTTTTACGCCGACATCTTCTTCAAGATCTTTAATTTGTTGGCTTAAAGAAGGTTGAGCAGTATAAAGTTTTAACGCAGCTTTACTGAAATTGAGTTCTTCAGCGACAGTAATAAAGTAGCGTAAGTGTCGTAATTCCATATAATCAACCCGTGGAGTAATCCAAAAAATGTCTTACTTAGAAGTCCGTTCAGTATAATCTATAAACAACTATTGCGTGAGGATTATTTTACCATTCACGAAATAAATGGTGTTCTCGGCAATTTAAAAAAAATGCCATAAAAAAAATCTACCGTAATAATCCATAAAATCTCTTAATTAAAACAAAATAAATATTTCCCGAATATCGCTCTAAAATCCATCATCGTTGAAAAGTTGAGTCTATTACTTTGTGCCTTACTGGTCACAGGAGAGCTTTTCATGAGTGGAAAAATTGATGTGCGCGAAATCGATGCTTTGGTCGATGCACAAAATGGACGTATCACGCCATCTATCTATACCGATCCAGACATTTACGAACTTGAATTAGAACGTGTGTTCGGTCGTACATGGTTATTCCTATGCCATGAGAGCCAAATTCCTAAAGCCGGCGATTTCTTCAATACCTACATGGGTGAAGATCCGATTATCGTGGCACGCCAAAAAGACGGCTCAATCAAAGCATTCTTAAACCAATGTCGTCACCGCTCTATGCGTGTGAGCTTCGCAGACTGTGGTAATACACGTGCATTTACTTGCCCGTACCATGGCTGGTCTTACGGCATTGATGGTTCTTTAAAAGATATCCCACTTGAAGACCGCGCGTTCCCGCACGGTGCTTGCAAAGAGAAATGGGGTCTTGTTGAAGTTAACCGTGTTAAATCATACAAAGGCTTAGTATTCGCTTGTTGGGATGAAACTACACCTGACCTAGAAGAATACATGGGCGATATCGCTTGGTACTTAGATGGTGTTCTTGACCGTCGTCCAGGTGGTACAGAAATTATCGGTGGTGTACACAAGTGGGAAATCGAGTGTAACTGGAAATTTGCAGCTGAACAGTTTGCATCTGACCAATACCACGCATTGTTCTCTCACGCATCTGCGATCCAAGTATTGGGTGCAAAACCAGATGACGAATCATCTAAGAAATTAGGTGCTGCACAAACCGCTCGTCCTGTTTGGGAAACTGCGAAAGACGCGATTCAATATGGTTCACGCGGCCATGGTTCAGGCTTCTTCTTTACTGAAAAACCAGATGCAAACGTTTGGGTAGACGGTGAAGTGGCGAACTACTTCCGTGAAACATTTGATGAAGTTAAAGAGCGTCTTGGTGAAGTACGTGCACTTCGTCTTGCTGGTCACAACACCATGTTCCCAACATTGTCTTGGTTGAACGGTACTGCAACGCTTCGTGTATGGCACCCACGTGGTCCAAATAAAACTGAAGTGTGGGCATTCTGTATTGCAGACGCTGAAGCATCTCAAGAAGTAAAAGAAGCATTCGAACGTTCTGCAACACGTGCATTCGGTCCTGCTGGTTTCCTTGAGCAAGATGACTCTGAGAACTGGATTGAAATTCAAAAAGTTTTACGTGGTTATAAAGCCCGTCAAAACAAATTAATTATGGAAATGGGTAAAGGTAACGAGAAAGTACGTGAAGATGGTATCCCGGGTATCACCAACTACATTTTCTCAGAAACAGCTGCACGTGGTATGTACCGTCGTTGGGCTGACCTATTGATTCATGAAAAATGGGAAGACGTTGAAGCTGCGGCTGACGAATATGAGAAGGAGCTTATGAAATGAGTCAAATTAGTTTAGAACTCCATCACCAAATTAGTCAGTTTCTTTATCGTGAAGCAAAATTGCTTGACGATTGGAAGTTCCGCGATTGGTTAGCTGTATTAGCTGAAGATATTTCTTATACGTTACGCACAACACCAAACGCGCAAACACGTGACCGTCGACGTTCGATTGAGCCGCCAACAACTTGGGTATTTAACGATACAAAAGATTTGTTGGAACGCCGTGTAGCTCGTTTAGAGACAGGTATGGCTTGGGCTGAAGAACCTCCTTCACGTACAACACACATGGTTTCAAATGTGATTGTTGAAGCGACTGAAGTTGAAGGCGAATACGACGTTTACGTAACGTACTTGTTGTACCGTACCCAGAAAGAGAAAGATGTAACAATCTACTGTGGTAAGCGTCACGACAAGATCCGCAAAGTCGACACTGAGCAAGGTTTCGAAATCTTCAACCGTAAGATTACCCTTGATCAGGTGACTTACAACTCACATAACCTGAGCGTGTTCTTCTAATGAATAAGATTTTTGTTTGCCAAGTTGACGAATTAGACGAAGGCGAAGCATTGAAAGTAGATTGCGGCGTTAACGGTATCGATGCGCTTGCAGTATTCAACAACAATGGCGAATTTTTCGCGATGAACGACCGTTGTTCACATGGTAATGCTTCAATGTCTGAAGGTTACCTTGAAGATGATGGCACTGTTGAATGTCCACTTCATTCGGCTCGATTCTGTTTGAAAACTGGTCAAGCATTATGCTTACCAGCAACAGATCCTATCAAGACATTCCCTGTGATTGTTGAAGATGGTGCTTTATACGTAGAGATGGCAGGAGAGTAATCATGGGTTGGCTACAAGGCGAAGTTGCACTTATTACCGGTGGTGGTTCAGGCTTAGGCTGGGCATTGGTTGAACGTTTCTTAGAAGAAGGTGCAAAAGTTGCCGTTCTTCAACGTTCTCAATCGAAAGTTGATGCATTGAAAGAACATTTTGGTGACCGCGTGCTTGCGATCGCAGGAGATGTAGCCAGCTATGAAGATAATGTTCGCGCAGTTCAAGCAACTGTAGAACATTATGGCAAACTTGACTGTTTCGTCGGAAACGCAGGTATCTGGGATCATTACGCAGATATCGTCAATACATCGGGTGAACAGCTGGAGAAAGCTTTTGATGAGATTATGGGTATTAACACCAAATCTCTCATCTTAGGTGCCAAAGCTGCACTTGATGCATTGATAGCTTCAGAAGGTTCTATCATATTTACTTTGTCTAACTCAGCACTGTATTCGGCAGGCGGAGGCCCTGTATACACAGCGTCTAAGCATGCTGGCGTTGGGATTATGAAAGAATTAGCCTATGAGCTTGCGCCTAAAGTACGAGTGAACGCTGTTGCTCCGTCGGGTATGAATGTAAACATCAAAGGTGCTGCTTCTTTAGGCCAAGAAAACCTCGGTCTACTCGATGCACGGGATCCTGAGAAGATTGCACGCGGCATGCCGCTCAATTTCTTACCCGAACCTGAAGATATGACTGGTTCATACGTGTTATTGGCTTCTCGTCAAAACAACCGCCCATTAACTGGTGTTTTAATTAATGCTGAATGTGGTCTGGGTATCCGTGGTTTACGTCAACCACGTGCTGGCTTCTTTGACGAGATTTAATTCGCCAAATACGTAAAGGACTTACTCGGCAGCCGTCTTGGCTGCCTTCCGTTTAGGAGTCACCCATGGCCGTTAAACTTATTTGTGCATCGCACAGTCCCCTAATGGAATTCGCTTCTCCGCAAGAGAAATACAAAGAGGAAAAAGTTCGCGAAACTTTTGCCAAACTTGCGAAAGAAGTTGAAGACTATAATCCAACATTGATCATTACTTTTGGTCCAGACCATTTCAATGGTTTCTTCTATGACCTCATGCCATCTTTCTGCGTCGGTATTCGTGCCAAAGCAGCAGGTGATTGGGATTATGGTAAAGACAATGACCACATCAATGTGCCTGAAGAAACAGCAATCAGTCTGGTTCGTCGCGTATTGGATGAAGGTGTCGATGTTGCATACTCTTATCGTATGCAGGCAGACCACGGTGTGACTCAACCATTACATTTCCTTTGTGGTGGCAAGCTTGATCGTTATCCAACGATTCCAATTTTTATCAATGGTGCAGCTGCACCGATGCCAACAACCAAGCGTACAGTCGCTTTGGGTCGTGCAGTCGGTCAGTTCATTAAATCATTGAACTTAGAGAATGAACGTGTACTTGTTTTGGGTACAGGTGGTTTGTCTCATGATCCACCAACGCCGCAAATGGGTTCAGTTCCACCAGAAGTGGAAGAGTTCCTGATTGCAGGTCGTAATCCAACTGAAGAGGCACGTAATACACGTCAAGGCAAAATCATTGCTGTCGGTCAAAAACTCGCAGCGGGTGATACTTCTGTCGCAGTGCCTTTAAACCCAGAATGGGATCGTGCATTGCTTGATACTTTCGCCAAAGCTGACTTTGCTGCCATTGAAGCGATGACTGAAGCTGAAATTCGTGTTGAAGGTGGTCGTGGCGGTCAAGAAGTTCGTTCTTGGATGGCTGCTTTTGCTGCACTACATGAAGTGGGCGAATACGACATGACAACACATTGCTACGAAGATATTAGTGAGTGGATTGCGGGCTTCGGCATCGTATCTGCAGAATTGAAATAAGGAACAAACCCATGAGCCAAAATGGTATCGAAACCATCGTTATTGTTGGAGCTGGTCAAGCTGGTGCTAGCGCCATTTTAGAACTCCGTGCGAACAAGTATGAAGGCAAAATCATTTTGGTGGGTGATGAAACACATCTTCCTTATGAACGTCCGCCTTTGTCTAAAGACGTAATTCTAAAACCTGAAGAGACCAAAATCGAAATTCTGTCAGAAGAAAAATTGGCAGAACTCGGTGTTGAACATATTCGTGGCAATGGCGTTGTGAAAATCCATAGCGATGCAAAAACAGTTGAACTGAAAAATGGCGAAATTGTTGCATTTGACAAGTTGCTTCTAGCAACCGGTGGTGCAGCACGCCGTTTACCGAATTTCGATGCGCTGGGTAAACATGTTTATACGCTACGTAACCTAGAAGATTCACAAGCATTGGTGCCTGTATTACAAGCGGGTCGCCGTATTGTATTGATCGGCGGTGGTGTGATTGGTCTTGAGCTTGCTTCTTCAGCACGTTTCAAAGAGTGTCAGGTAACTGTGATCGAAATGGGTCCTATGGTGATGGGCCGCTGTTCACCTCGTATCCTGAGCGAATTCCTGCTTGAACAACAACGTTTGGCAGGGATCGACGTTCGTCTGGAAACCAAAATTGCAGATTGCAAACTGGATGGTGAAGAAGTGGTGATTACCCTTGAGGGTGGTGAAGAACTTCGCGCTGATGCTGTAGTTTATGGTATTGGCATTGTGCCAAATGCTCAACTTGCGGTTGATGCAGGTTTAGACGTTGATTTTGCCATTAAAGTGAATAATAACTGCCAAACTTCGCATCCAGATATTTATGCAGCGGGTGACGTTGCGACTCAGCTTCGTGACTGTGGTAACCACCGTCGTGTCGAAACTTGGGAAAATGCGAACTTGCAAGCAGGTATCTTTGCTCGTCATGTAATGGATGTAGAACATCCAACCCCAAATCCAGCGTGGTTCTGGACAGATCAATTGAATATCAACTATCAATTTGTAGGTGATATGGCTGCAAGCGAATGGATCGTTCGTGGTGAAATTAAACCTGAATTGGCGGCTGAGTCTTCATTTGTATTGTTTGGTGTAACTGACGGTGTCATTGTTGGTGGTATTACGGTGAATGCTGCAAAAGAGATGCGTCATTTGAAAAAATTGATTAGCAAGAATGCGGCGTTTGAAGCGGATAAATATTTAGATTTAAGCCAAGATTTACGTAAACTTGTAAAGTAAGCTGAATGTCTAAGAGGAGCAGACTTACGGTAACGTAGGTCTGTTTTTTTATGTCTTTAGTTTTAGCATCGCACTTATAAAGCTATTTTTGTAGTCCATGTATACAGTTTTAGCTTATATAGATCTATTCAACGGTTTTAATCCTCCCAGCCCTCCTTTTTCAAAGGAGGGAGTAGTCTTTGTGAAGAATGGATTTCGTTTGGATGGTTCCCTCTCTTTTTTAAAGAGGGGCTAGGGGAGATTATTGATCGTTTGAGGAGAAGTCCTTATACCCCAAACGATCGGGTGGCATTCATACCGCCTCCAATTTAGTTGATAAAGGGGAGAACAATAATTGGTCTTAAACTTTATTAGTTAATGGTCTTACGAGTAGTTCCAGATCTGAATAGTGGGTTTCAGGTTAAGTCGTTAGAACAATCAAATTTGAGAATGAAATGAAATCTTCACTGCCGCTGACGGCAAGTATATATGCTCTTTTGGTACTGATTTGGGCGACGACGCCGCTCGCGATTGTGTGGAGTGTGCAGGAAATACATCCGATGTGGGTGTTGATTATCCGTTACTTCGGCGCATCTATTATTGCGCTGTTTCTGTTGAAATTGATGCGTGATCCTTTGCCGTTTGATGAAACCTCATTAAAAAGTTATGTGGCAGGGAGTTTGAATTTGATTGGCGCACAGTTGTTTATTTATCTCGCAGCCAATTATCTCACCTCTGGTTTAATGGCACTGATTTTTGGTTTTTCACCCTTAATTGCCGGTTTGATTGGGCATGTAATTTTAAAAACACATAAATTGGTCGCTTTGCAGTGGTTGGGCATGGCGGTTGCAGTGGGTGGTCTAACTTTTGTCTTTGCAGATTCTGCTGATAGCAAAGTCAATCCAATTGGCGTTGTACTGATGCTAATCAGCATGGTGTCGTATATTAGTTCGATTTTTTGGGTGAAGCAGATTAATGCACCGTTAAAGCCGATGTCACAGGCAACAGGTTCTCTGATTGTTTCTGCTTTAGGATCGATGCTCATTATTCCATTTATTTGGCAGCATTTTCCAACCGAATTGCCAAGTGGCCGTGCCATGATAGGTTTTGTCTTTACCATGATCATGTCATCTATTGTGGCAATGCTGTGTTACTTCTGGCTGATCAAACGTTTGGCGGCATCAACGGTGTCACTCAGTAATGTGATGACACCTGTCATAGCATTGGTTTTGGGAGCGACGTTGAACAGTGAATATATTAGCTCCAATGCCTTTGTTGGAATCGTGGTCGTGATGTTTGGTATTGTGATGTACTTTTGGAAAGAGTGGCGCGAGCAATATTTTAATAAAGTACGTTGAACCGTGTACATCTACAGAATTATAAGGAAGCTGCGGCTTCCTTTTTTTTCTATACCTTTGCGCTAAAGAGCGTGTTTCACATTGAACATGATGGCATTGTCGAAACAATCGACAGTTGGTGTAAAAACAACAAAATAACAAACAACAGCTACAGTCAGTTTGAGTACTATGGAATGAGCTATAAAATCAAATAGATCTGTTTGATAAAAATAAATTTAGGACAATTTTAAATGTCTGAATCTAACAAAATCGTGGTATATGCAGCGCTCTTCGGCAATTTAGCGATTGCACTGGTGAAGTTTGTCGCTGCCTATATCACGAATAGTTCGGCCATGTTGAGTGAAGCCATTCACTCTGTGGTTGATACTTTAAATGAAATCTTACTGCTCTACGGTATGAAAAAATCGCAGCAGCCAGCAAATGCACGCCATCCATTTGGCTATGGGCGAGAGCTGTATTTTTGGGCTTTTATTGTGGCGTTGATGGTCTTTGCTTTAGGTGCGATTGTGTCGATCTATCAAGGGATTAGTCATATTTATCACCCCGAAGAAATGCAAAATCCGATGATTAACTATATCGTATTAGGTATTGCGATTTTGTGTGAAGGGACCTCTTGGTTTGTGGCATTGAAAGCATTTCGTAAAATCAAAGGGAAACAGGGCTATTTTGAAGCATTTCGACGTAGTAAAGATCCGACGACATTTACCGTGTTATTTGAAGATTCAGCAGCGCTGATTGGTCTGTTTATTGCCCTGATCGGTATCTATTTATCACACGCGCTGAATATGCCAATGCTTGATGGTCTGGCATCAATTCTAATTGGGGTTGTACTCGCTATTTCAGCAATTTTACTTGCACGTGAGACTAAAGGATTGCTCATGGGAGAAACTGCTGACCCACAATTGAGGCATAATGTCTTGATGGTTGCAGAGCAAGATCCAGCAGTGCATTCTGCCAATGGGGTGTTAACAGAGCAGATGGGTGCACATCAAGTTTTGGCATCTTTGAGTCTTGAATTTAAAGATAATTTAACGTCAGATGATATAGAAGCTTGTGTCAACAGAATTGAAGCACAAATTAAACAGCTTCATCCTGAAATTGTGGCACTCTTTGTCAAGCCTCAATCTCGGAAGGTTTGGCTTGAGCGCATGAAAGGTCGTCTTGATCAATAGGTCTGCGAGGTTAAATACTTTGCAAGGTTTGTCAGCATAGTGAATGAATTTTAAATACACATGAATCAAAAAACTCAATCAGCACAATTTCAAATCAGTACTGAACGTTGTATGAAACATACGTGGACGAAGCCTGTATTTGATTATCTGGCAACCGACCATTTTAATGGGGAAAAATTCTTTAATACCATTCGAAATCCAGATCCGTTTACGCGTAAAGATATGCTGAAATGGATCATGACGCGTAAAAGCGACACGTGGAAAGTAGATCGTGAGCAAGAATACCAACAGTTTTTTGCCTCTTCGCGTAGCATTCCGCACAATCGGCCATTGGCTAAAATGGATGATTGGTTGGTTTGGTTTGTCGGACATGCGACGGTTTTGATTCAAATTGGGCCATATAATTTTTTGACCGATCCTGTATGGGCGGAGTATGCAGGCCCACGTCAAGGGACTGGACCACGACGTGCTTGTCCTGCAGGAATTGCCTTAGAAGAATTACCTACAATTCATGGGGTTTTACTAAGCCATAATCATTATGATCATATGGATTTAGCAACCTTGAATTGGTTACATGAACAATTCGCTATGCCGATTTATACTGGTTTAGGCAATGCTTATTATTTACCCACACATTTCAATGTCATTGAACTTGATTGGTGGCAATCGGAAATGTTTGAAGATTTGCGTATCGTTTATACGCCTGCACAGCATGGTTCAGGTCGTGGTTGGCGAGATCAAAATCATGCCTTATGGGGAGGTTTTTCCATCGTGCATAGTACAGGACATTTCTTCTTTGCTGGAGATACGGGCTATGCCGCGCATTTCAAACAAATCCATACACGCCTAGGTGCACCACGAGTAGCGTTATTACCGATTGGAGCTTATGAGCCACGTCGTTTAATGAAATATTTGCACATGAATCCCGAAGAAGCTTTTCAGGCGCATAAAGATTTACAGTCAAAATGTTCATTGGCAATGCATTATCGGACGTTTCAGTTGACTGATGAAGCTAGAGACCAACCTGAACATGACTTACATCATGCAATGCGAAAAACATCAAAGTTAATGAATCCATTTTTAACCATGCATGAAGGCAAAAAATTGATTGTTTAAGGATTAGGGTGTGTTGACATTTACAGCCGATAAATTGAGCTAAAGAGGCAACCATATAAATATACAAGCTAAAGCAACAGCGCTTTGATAGTTACGTTTTAGCTTATCGTATCTTGTGGCAATTCCTCT